>JBGVIB010000059.1:0-4613 GCA_045122835.1 Lachnospiraceae bacterium | reverse complement strand
CAAATAAATGCAGAACTGCAAGAGAACATAACGTTAGATGGCTATTTGGATGTTTCGAATGAATTAACAGAGTATAAGGTAAAGAAAATAAATTTAACACGTCATATTTTAGAGACAAAAGATACAGTAGAGAATTTTTTGGAAAAACAGGATAGTAATATAGTGGTGACAGAAAGAAAAAGTTCTGTAAAAGAGGATGAACTGTTAGAAAATGGGAAAGCCATGGATGTTTATACAGTAGAATTAGAAGGTGGCTGGGTACAGTGCAGAGATTTGTATTTTATCTATCATTATAATGATGAAAATATATTTGATATATATACCAGGGATGAATCGGTTGGGGAAAGTTATTTGGATAATGCACTAAGAGAAACAGAACTGGGATTTGCGACTATGGAAGAAGCTAAAAGCAAGTTTAAGGATAGCCTGTCCTTCTTAGAACTTAATAATTTGTTGGAACCGCAGGTATTTACATATACAGCAGATTATCAGCAAGAGGTGGCAGATAAAGAATATGAAAAAGCCAAAGAATTAGGATTTGAGGAAGATATGGAATGGAGTGACCGTGATTTCTCAGAGGAGGATGGATATTACTATATGCGTATTAGGCAGGGAGTGCAGGGCGTACCTGTTTATTGCTATAGTTCAGGTGTAGATGCAACTATGACAGGAACCTATTACAATTATCCAACATCTGCAGATTGTGTATATGGGAAAGATGGAATAGTAGCTTTGAATGTAACAAATATATTTGATATTGAAGAGAAAGAGGAAGTGGAAATAAAATCTTTTTCTGAGATGTTAGACAAGTTCTGCAGTACCCATAGTTCTGTGGAAACTGTTGTACAATACATAGGATTGTCGTATCTGCCAATTTTAGAAGATGACAGTAAGATGGAATTTAAGGGTCAGCCTGTGTGGTATTTTATATATGAGGAGAAAACAGAAGAGACATCTCCACGGAGGAGTGTAACTATTTATAATGCAGAAACGGGTGAAATAATAAAATGATAAAAATGCTAAAAATTGAATTTCTAAAATTGTTTGACAGTTTTCGCTTCTGGGTGAGCATGTTGGGAGTGGGGATTAGTTATCTTTTAATGTCATTAGAAGCTGCAAGATATGCAACTGTTATAACAATTGATGACTTGTTTGTTTTAGTTAGCGGAGAGATGTTAATCTGTTACATACTTTGTATTGTTGGAGGCGGATATGGATTTTGTATGGAGCAGAAAAATCATTGTGTCATTTATTACGTATTAAGAGATAAACTTGCTCATTATACTTTAGCAAAGACCATAGTTTCCTTTATTGGAGGATTCCTGGTTTCTCTCCTAGGCAGTATTTTAGGAATCATAATGATGACCATCAAGATAGTTTTGTGTAACCAATGTAATGGAAGAGTTGTTGCTACAAACGGGCTGGAAACGATGTTTGCATATATAGTGGGATTTTCTCTGTTGTGTGGAATATTGTCTGTACTTGCGATGTTGATTTCTGTATTTATTGTAGATTATTTTATCATAATGGCAATGCCGATTCTTGTATATTATATGGTACTAAACATAGAAGGCTGGCTTACACCACCTGTCTGGCTGGATATTAGCTTGACATACTTTATACGTTATAATCCTGAGGAATTTATATGGGAAAGGTTTATATGGGATGCCGGATATGCAGTGTTATACAGCGTTTGTCTTGTTCTGGCAATGTACAAAATTATAAAAAAAGGAATTGAAAGGAAGATAGAAAATGGATAAAAGCTCAAAAGAAACGCTCAATATTCGTATTATCCTGTCTGTTGCAGTAGAGGGAATTAAGAAATGGTTGACCCAGTCCAGAATGTATGTGGTTGCATTGTCGATTTTTATATTTTCATGGACGCAGATTAAAGATATCCGGGCATCTCTTGCAGAGCAGAATCTGGGAATGTCTTATAGCTTCAGCCCGTTTTTGTTCTCTGCTTTTATCTGCACGTTGTTTTTATATTTGTCGGTCATTCTCATGTTTTGTGATGCACCTTTTATTGACAGGCAGCAGCTATTTGTTATAGTGCGGACCGGAAAAAGAAACTGGTTTCTTGGGAAAATCTTATATATTGTTTTTGCCGGCATTATCTTTACTGTCTGCGTGAATCTGGTGTGCTGGCTAGAACTGTTTCCGTATATCGGATTTGGAAGCAGATGGGGTGATATGGCACTGCAGATTGTAAGAAATACAGGGGATATCAAAGGGAATTTCAGCCTTACAGAGCGAACCCTGGAAATGTTTTCGCCGGGGGAAGCATTTGCATTACTGTTTTTTATTGTCTTAAGTACAAGCATTTTTCTGGGACTGCTGATTTTCTTTATTAATTTACATAAGAGCAGAACCTATGGTTCTGTTGCCGCACTGGCAGTAGTGCTTATCTCTAGTGTTCTTCAATTTGCCAGCAACTACAAAAATGTGTTGCAGTATGTTTCTGTGGTATCTTGGGGAAACTTGAGCATTTACAGCAGGGGCGCAGGAACAATTCCACTTAGTTATGTGGTAACGTTTTTGATTCTAGGGAATGTATTGCTGATTATTGGCATTTTGCTCAGCTCAAAAAAATGCTCAATAGAATGGATGGAGGAATAAGGAATGATAAAAGTAGAAGATGTCTGTAAGACATATGGCACACAGACTGTTTTAAATCACGTGAATTTAGAAGTAAAAAAGGGAACCATTACCGGTATTGTTGGAAGAAATGGTAGCGGAAAAACAGTTTTATTTAAGTCTATCTGCGGTCTGATTCCCATAGATGGAGGGAAAATTACGGTGAATAATCAGGTAATCGGACAGGATTTGGAGATACCCAAAAACATTGGTGTCATCATTGAAACACCGGGATTTTTACCTAATTACAGCGGGTATAAAAATCTGCATTATCTGGCAAAAATACAAAACCGAATAGGAAAAGATGATATCATCCGTACCCTGGAAACAGTAGGACTGGATCCATACAGTAAAAAGCATGTAAGCAAGTATTCCTTAGGAATGCGGCAAAGACTTGGAATTGCCCAGGCAATCATGGAGAATCCAGACATTCTGGTCTTGGATGAACCAATGAACGGTCTTGACAAAGACGGCGTAAAAGAGATTCGTGAATTATTATTAAGGTGGAAGGATGAAGGGAAAACAATGATTATTGCTTCCCATGCAGCGGAGGATATTGACATTCTGTGTGATGATGTATGGGAGATGGATAAGGGGATTGCTACGAGGGTAAGGTAAGGAATAATTCTGTACTTTTAATAGAGCTGTGTGTGGAAAATTACAATTTTCAGTTTATTGTAGAACAGTTAAAACTGCTTCCGTCCAAATACAGAGATGTCCTGATGCTTACTATTCAGGGATATGGAACGGAAGAAGTGGCAAATATTCTGCACATCAGTACAGATGCAGTGTATAAGCGATTATCAAGAGCGAGAAAAGAGTTTAGAGAAAGGATGGTGAAGGCAAATGATGGGACATTTGATTATTGAAAAAGCGTTGAATGAGGTGTACCAGTGGGAGATGTCAGAGATGGAATCCTTGCCCAATCATAAGTTTTCTCTTAGATTTCGCAGGAAAATGAAGATGATGCTGCGGGAGTCTAATGCTCCAAAGAATCGTACATTAGTAAATAACTCTGCAAAAGTGTTTCAAAGAAAGAAGACGTTCAGACTGGCGTTAGTGGCAGTACTGCTTATGGCATTTCTGACAGCATGTGCCGCCACCGTGCGATATGTCTACGATAGATTTGTCCGTGAGGAGCATGCAACCTATTCTATGATGATGTCCATTGAAGATGAAGATGCCCCAACTGAGATTCTGGAGAAGTATGATATTGGGCGTGATATGTCTGGGTATGAGAGGATCGTGGTGGAGGATGATGAGATTGGTAGGTTAATAGAATATAATAGAGGACATAAATTTGTTACATTTAATCAAGAATTGAAATGTAATTATAGTAGTGTAAGATTAAATACGGAAGACGCCACCGTAACAGAAACTTATGTAGATGGAGTACAGGCAATTTGTCTAAGCCGGGAAGATGGATATGGGATTATATGGGACAATGGTTTCTATGTGCTTACAGTATGGGGGAATTTATCGGAAAAAGAAATAATGGAAATAGCTAATTCTGTGTGTGTTGAAAAAAAATAAAATTTTTTCTAATTTTTTGTCAGAAAATGTCTGTTATGGCAGTTATATAAATAGAGACATAAAAGGAAGGAGGTGGCAACATGAAAAAGATGGTCTCTATAATAATGGTTGTGGTGATGATATTAACGCCAATAACGACAGTGAATGCTTCAGCTGCAGAATATAGTACATATGATCTCAGTGCTTATAATAAATCATCATCTCTTACAATAAGCAATAACACGGCAACTTGCAGAAGTAAATTTTATGGAACATCAAATATTTCAAGAGTTAAAGTGACACAATCCTTGCAAAAGAAGAGTTGGTTTACATGGTCAAATGTTAGCAGCTTTAGTACAACCATTACTGGAAAGAATGCAAGCTTCACAAATACGAAAAGCAGTCTTTCCAGCGGCTCATATCGTTTGAAAAGTGTATTTACAGTTACTATGTCAGACGGACAA
>JBGVIB010000058.1:0-4072 GCA_045122835.1 Lachnospiraceae bacterium | reverse complement strand
TACCAGTCCTTCGTCACAGGCTGGGCATCCGATAGAAGCTGCGTACTTTCACCAGTCTCACTTAAAGGGTTGTCAGGATTATGGACATCAGGTGGTTTCTGTTATGCTTTCATGCAATGGGATTATTCTTAATTATGCAGTCATCCTGTATGACAAATCAAAATCAAAGATTCAAATTGTACAGGACATTGCCAAAGAACTTCCCATTGCACCTGTTATTTCCTATTTTCTTTGTGACAGCTGGTATACTTCTGCAAAAGTAATGGACAGCTTTATTCAAAAAGGATTCTATACCATTGGTGCATTAAAGACTAACCGTATTATTTATCCATGTGGAATCCGCACAAAAGTCAGTGAGTTTGCCCTTCATTTGAGAAAAACAGATAAAGGTGTCAGCCTTGTGACAGTTGGCAACCGTAAATTCTATGTTTACCGCTATGAAGGAGAACTCAATGATATTCCAAATGCAGCTGTTATTATCAGCTACCCGAAGGAAGCTTTTGGAAATGCAAAAGCATTAAGGGTATTTATTTGCACAAATGTAGGATTAAGTACCCGGGAAATTCTTGACACATACACAAAATGGTGGCCGATAGAACTATTTTTCAGGCAGTGTAAAAGCAAACTTGCACTTGATAAGTATCAAATCCGCTCACAACAAGGAATACAGAGATACTGGCTGATTATGTCACTGGTTCATTATATGTGTTGTATGAGTTCTGGAAAATACTGTACATTTGAAGAAGGGTATCAATATTACCAAAACAAACTCAAAACAGAGCAACTTAGTAATTTGCATCAATTTATCAAAAATGGGGCATCGCTTGAGGAAGTTTTGGCATTAGTGGGGTAACTTTGTGCAAATTTCAATATTTGCTCATTTATAGTAAAAGTTTAGCTTTTTTTTAATTGCTAATTTTCTATATATAAAAGTTTAGCTTTTTTTAATTGCTAATTTTCTATATATAAAAGTTAGCATTTTCTCATTTTCGTTAATTTTTTATATATAGTTTATTAGCATTTCTCTGTCTGCTAACTTTTTATATTGAGTTATAAAAAGTTAGCATTTTTTTTCAAAACCACTAATTTTACCCCACCCATCCCCTCCAGCCTAATCTACGGCATTCTTTTTTTTAACCCAAGCCGCCTTGCAAAAAAACGTATTCTCCTGTATTTTCACTACTTTTTCACTCCTGCTTCGTTTTTGTTCATTTTGTGTTGTTCTGGAACGCAAAATTTCATGCCAAAAACGTAAGCGATGAATAACCCGCCGTTCCACAAACCACCATTTTTGTGTAATACTCTTCTTAAATGAAGTATCCATGTAAACCAAACTTTTTGACTTAAGAGCATTTTGCTATCAAATAAGTTTAAAGTGAGAGCATTTTACTTCAAAATACAAAAAGAATGGAGCTGACACACTCAAATGGATTACCCAAAAAACTTATCTGAAAAAGATCGTTACTGGCTAAACATAATTCAGGAATGCAGAGCGAGTGGAAAATCGGATTACCAATGGTTGCAGGAACATAATATTCCATCTCCGACATTTTACTATCATGTAAAACAGTTGAGAAAAAAGGCTTGTGAAATTCCCGAACGTAACCAATTGTGCACGGTTGAAACACAAGAAGTGGTACCATTAATTATCGAAGATACTACAATGGATGTTCCAGTGACAACACATCAGGAGACCATAAATCTTCCACTGGCTCTCCGTCTCAACGTAAACGGAATCACAATCGAAATCACTAATACAGCAACGCAGGAAACTATTCAAAATACACTTTCTGCATTGCAATGCCTATGTTAGGCGATATTTCAGGTATCTCGAAAATTTATTGTATAACAGGCAAAACGGATATGCGCCGTAGCATAGATGGCCTGATGGCAATTATACGGGATACCTATCAAATGGATCCATACGCAAATGCACTTTACCTGTTTTGTGGAAAACGCCGCAATACATTGAAGGCACTGTACTTCGATCGCGACGGTTTTTGCCTCCTGTATAAACGATTGGACAGTAATGGTAAATTTCAGTGGCCGAAAAATGCATCGGAAGTCAGACCACTTACAAGGCAGGAGTTCCGTTGGCTGATGGAAGGATTATCCATCGAGCAGCCAAAAGCAATACAGCCTGCAAACAGAAAAATCAAGCGGGCATATTAAATTGTGCAAAATGTAGAAAATTTTTTCTTTATGGATAACCGATTATTCAAATAAGATTACGGTTATCCACATCAATGTGCTGAAATCCGAGAATTGAACGGATTTTAACTGATTTCAGGGTGTTGATGTGGATAACATATGAATTGAAAAAAGGATAATGCATAGTCATCAAGATTTTTTTAATGTTATACACCGTCATTATGACGAACACTGTTCCGGTGCATATTTGCTTTATTCTCTGCATTTTTTTATAATAACAGATAGAAAAAATGCAGGAGGTATGAGATGTCAGCATCAGAAGAAATTAAACTATTAAAAATGGTCATTGAGACGCAGGCGTCTCGTATTACAGAACAGGAAGCAACAATCAAAGAACTTCGTGAAGTGATAGATGAACTTCGTTCAGTAAAAGCAAACCTTGAAGAAACTATAGATGAATTCAAACGTCAGATTTTTGGGATAAGCAGTGAGAAAACATCTCCCAAGAAAAAAGATGATGGAGTAGCCACAGAAGAAACAAAAACTGTCAAAATCAAAGCGCACACCAGAAAGCGTAAGCCAAAAGCTACCAGAGAGGATCTTTATGCAAACCTTCCAATCAGGACGGTTCTTTGCAAAGTGCCTGACAGTGAACGTTTCTGTGACTGGTGTAATGGCGAAATGATTCCATTCGGAAAACCTACTTTTGTAAGGGAAGAAATCCGCATTACCCCTGCAAAAATTGAACGCATTCACTATATGCAGGAGGTTCTTATTTGTCCGGAATGTAAAAAGGACGGAGATGGAACCTTTAAAAAGGGAACAGCTCCAAATGGATTATTTCCACATAGTCCTGCTTCAGAATCAGCTGTGGCATATGTTATGTTCAATAAATGCTTTATGGGATTGCCTTATTATAGAATGGAAGCTGCGATGCTTCAATTAGGAGCTACGATTCCCAGAGAGACCATGTCGAATTGGTGTATTTTGGCTGCTCAGGATTATTTGTTACCAATCTACGAGCGAATGCATGAAGAACTGCTAAAGCGGGAAGTGATTCATGCAGATGAAACGATATGCCAAGTTTTACGCGAGGACGGAAAGACACCACAATCAACTTCCTATATGTGGATATATGCATCCGGAAGTGACAATCTTCCAAAGATTATTCTATACGAATATCAACCGGGAAGAAGTGGCTGTTATCCACAGGAGTTCCTGAAAGGTTTCAAGGGATTGCTTCAATGTGATGGCTACCAGGGCTATAACAAGGTAGAAGATGTCCTGCTGGCATGTTGCATGGCGCATTGCCGGAGAAAATTTTACGAAGCACTGCCTGCAGAACGCAAGAAATCCATAAAGCTGTTGGATATCAATTCCGCAGAAGCACTTAAGGAACCGGAGATACCGCAAAAAGATTTAGAAAAATACATCCCTGCAGAAATCGGAGTTGCTTATTGCAACAAACTGTTCTATTTAGAACGTGAATTCAAAGATTTAACCTTTGACGAGCGAAAGAACAGACGATTAGAACAGGAAGTCCCTGTATGGGAGCATTTTTTCGAATGGCTGGACGCATTGGTACCTACAAAAGGCAGTAAATTTGAGAAAGCTGTGAAATATGCTCAGAACCATAGGGAAAGTCTGCGCATTTATCTGCAGGATGGTCGTTGCGAGCTTTCCAACAACGCTGCAGAACGAAGAGCCAAAAGTTATGCAATAGGCCGTAAGAATTCCCTGTTTCATACATCTGTTGCCGGTGCAAACGCAAGCAGTATCATATACAGCATTGTAGAAACTGCAAAAGCAAACAACCTAAATGTGTATCAATATCTCTATACATTGTTGCTCTATATGCCGGGCTGTAAAGATGGGTCCGAAGGCATAGAGCATTTAATGCCATGGAGTGATTTTATCAAAG
>JBGVIB010000057.1:0-8639 GCA_045122835.1 Lachnospiraceae bacterium | reverse complement strand
TAGAGGGGAAAGGAGGGACAGATTTTGTTTATTGCAGAAATAATAGGGCAGTTTCTTCTTTTCTTTGGCATATATTATTTTGCAGATTGTTTTTATAGTAGTATGAATATCCAGAACCTTATTCTGGGAGGACTAGGGATTTTTCTATATGCAGTATGTACCGGCATATCGAGGAAAAAGATAGGTAAGCTTATGCTATTTGTGCTGACACATCTGGCGCTTGCTGTGGTATGTATTTTATGCATGGTATCAGGTCTGTGGAGTGGTGTGCTTGCAGTTATCCTGTTTGTTCAGGTATTGTATTCCTTTGGAGCAGGTGTCAGTAAAGGCCGAATAGGATTAGGACCGTGGGGATATGCACAGGCGGTATTGCTGGCGTTGTTGTATTTAGCGGACAAGTTATTTTATGAGAAGCCTTCAACCAATGGTTTGTGGGTTCTGTTTTTCCTGTATGTGGTGGTTCTTTTATTTCACCGCAACCGTCAGGCGGCGGAGAATTACATAGAGATGAGACGGCGGAATACCATAATGAATGAAGTTCCCATGAAGAAAGTCAGCAGGTTGATAACAGGAATGTATGTATTGCTTACAGCCTTGCTCATATTCTTTATTTCTGTTCCTTTTCTGGCATGGGATACACCGGATTTGAACGTGGAAAGTGACTGGAAAATAGTTGCTTCACCATCAGGAATGGGAAGCACAGATTATTTCTTGGATACTATGGAAACCACAGATGGAGATGTGGAAAATCATACAGCAGAAAAAACATATGCAGGTCTGGATATGGTGATGAAAGTAGTTGCCTTTGTGATTCTTGCCATAGTATTGATTGGTGTCACTTATTCTGCCATCAAGTATGTTCAGGAGTCCTTCCAGAAAAGTGACAGTGAGGATAAAGTGGATTTTATGAATCCCTTTGACAAGACAGAATCTATACAGGAAAAGACTGCAAAAGAACCTGTTCATGTAAGGAAAACTAATGGGGAAAAAGTGCGCCATATGTATAAGAAGCGTATGAAAGGCTTCTGGCGTAAACGGAAAGTAATGCCGGACAGAACCACACCGACTATGCAGTGGGAATTAAAGCAGGAGCAGGAAACTGACTTGCCAAAGGAACTTGTGGATTTGTATGAAAAGGCACGTTATAGCCAGGAGAATATGACAGAAGAAGACGTGGAAAGGATGAAAAATTTGTAGGAAAATGTAACTATTCAGAACAGGACTGTGCTGAACTGCACAGTCCGTATGAAAACGTAGTGGCAGCAGGCCAAAATCCATCACCGTAGGTGATTCTGCATGGATTTTGGCTCGTAACTATGAGGGTACTGAATAGTTACAGGAAAATAAAATATATTAGTATGCAAACGAACAAATGCATACTAATATATTTTGCCTACTGGCATTATATCATATACTTTTTTAATATCAATATTTATTTTTATTAAAAAACAAGAGTTATCACAGGACAACTCTTGTTTTTTGCAATCTATGAATTTTTAGATGCTAATGCAGCCTCAATAAATCCTTTAAATAATGGATGTGGACGGTTTGGTCTTGACTTTAATTCAGGATGTGCCTGTGTTGCAATGAACCATGGGTGGTCTGCTAATTCCACCATTTCCACAATGCGTCCGTCTGGAGATAAACCGGATAAAATCATACCATTTTCTATTAAAACAGAACGGTAATCGTTGTTTACTTCATAACGATGTCTATGACGCTCAGAAATTTCCTTTGTGCCATATACCTGATATGCTTTTGAATTCTTGTCCAAAATACATGGATAAGAACCAAGACGTAAGGTACCACCGATATCTTCAACACCATCCTGTTCTGGCATCAGGTGAATTACCGGATGTGTGGTGGAAGGCTCTAATTCTACACTGTGTGCATCATTGTAACCAACTACATTTCTAGCAAATTCTACAATAGATAACTGCATTCCAAGGCAAAGACCTAAGAACGGAATCTTATTTTCTCTTGCATAGCGGATAGCAGAAATCTTACCTTCAATACCTCTGTCACCAAATCCACCTGGTACAAGGATACCATCCATATCTTTTAGTAGTTCAGAAGCATTTTCATCTGTTACTGTTTCAGAGTCAATCCAATGAATATTTACAGTAGCACGGCTGTAAATACCACCATGCTTTAGCGCTTCTGCAACGCTGATGTATGCATCATGTAACTGGATATATTTACCAACGAGAGCGATATTTACTTCTTTTGTTGGATTTTTTAAAGCCTGTACCATCTCTGTCCAATCCGTTAAATCCGGTTCCGGACATGGAAGGTGTAAGGATTCTAATACTACTTGTGCTAACTGTTCTTTCTCCATTGCTAATGGAGCTTCATATAAATATTCCACGTCAAGATTCTGTAATACATGGTTGTTTGGCACATTACAGAATAAGGCAATCTTGTCTTTGATTCCCTGGTCAACTTCATGCTCAGAACGGCATACTATAATATCAGGCTGGATGCCCATTCCCTGTAATTCCTTAACACTTGCCTGAGTAGGCTTTGTCTTCATTTCGCCGGAAGCATTTAAGTAAGGAATTAGTGTAACATGAATGAGGATCGCATTTTCACGTCCAATGTCATGTTGGAACTGTCTGATGGATTCTAAGAACGGCTGGCTTTCGATATCGCCAACAGTACCACCAACTTCAATAATAGCAATGGTTGTATCTTCATCTGTGAAATTGCGGTAAAAACGGCTTTTGATTTCATTTGTAATGTGAGGAATTACCTGTACAGTACCTCCGCCAAAATCACCGCGGCGTTCTTTCTGAAGAACCGTCCAGTATACTTTACCGGTTGTTACGTTAGAATTTTTATTCAGACTTTCGTCGATAAATCTTTCATAATGACCTAAGTCCAAATCTGTCTCAGCACCATCATCGGTTACGAATACCTCGCCATGCTGAATTGGATTCATTGTACCCGGGTCGATATTAATATACGGGTCAAACTTCTGCATGGTAACCTTGTAGCCTCTTGCCTTTAATAAGCGCCCTAAGGATGCTGCTGTGATACCTTTACCAAGACCGGATACTACGCCACCAGTCACGAAAACATATTTTACTGCCATGTGAACCTCCATCTGTGTCTATAAATGGTACAACGAACCCTAAATTTCAAAAAATGGAATTTAAAGTTCGTTGCACTTGTTTTTTCTCAAATATGAGTTCATTATACAACGTCAAAAAATAGAAGTCAATGATCGTTCTCAAGCTTTTAAAGGAAAACATTCTATAAATTTCATATTCTTTTTATTGATTTATGTGTCAATACTAATTATACTAGTACTGTATGCAATTTAATAAAAAATATAAGATTTATCATACAGACAGGAGGAAATATGGATAACAAAGATCCGAAAAAGAATGGGGGGAATCAACCCAAGGGCCCTCAGACATTAATTATATTGCTGGTTGCCGGAATAATAACCATGCTGTTATTCAGCTTTATCAATGGGTTAGTAGCAGATAGTTCTCAGAAGAAAATTACGTACAACGAATTTCTTGCTAAGATTGAGGAAAAAGAAGTTGAAAAGGTAATTTTAGATAGTGATAAGATTATTATTTATCCAAAAGTAAAGGAAGATAAGAGTAATCTTTTTTCTGCTAATATGTTTACTTATTATACCGGATATGTAGGCGATGACCAGATGACAGAGCGTCTCATGGAGGCAGGTGTTACTGTAGAAGGTGAAGTACCTGACAGAGCCGGTGTGATAGAATCGATACTGGTATCTATTCTGCCGTTGCTTTTGTTCTGGCTGCTGTTAAGCTTCCTAATCAACCGCATGGCAAAGGGAAGTGGCATGATGGGCGTTGGCAAGAGCAATGCCAAAGTCTACATGGAGAAAAAAACAGGTGTTACATTTAAGGATGTGGCAGGTGAGGACGAAGCAAAAGAATCCCTGCAGGAAGTAGTAGATTTCCTTCACAATCCTTTAAAATACACAGAAATCGGTGCAAAACTGCCTAAAGGCGCACTTTTAGTGGGACCTCCTGGTACAGGTAAGACATTACTTGCCAAAGCAGTAGCCGGTGAAGCCAATGTACCATTTTTCTCTATTTCCGGTTCTGATTTCGTGGAAATGTTTGTTGGTGTAGGTGCATCCCGAGTAAGAGATTTATTTAAGGAAGCAGAAAAAGCTGCACCGTGTATTATTTTTATTGATGAGATTGATGCCATTGGTAAAAGTCGTGATGCCCGTTATGGCGGTGACAGTGAGCGTGAGCAGACCTTGAACCAGCTCCTTGCAGAGATGGATGGATTTGACACCACGAAGGGAATTTTAATTCTTGCAGCGACAAACCGTCCGGAAGTATTGGATAAAGCTTTATTAAGACCAGGTCGTTTTGACCGTCGTGTAATTGTTGATAAGCCAGATTTAAAGGGTCGTGTAGATATTTTAAAAGTACATGCAAAGGATGTTAAGATGGACGAAAGTGTAAATCTTGATGAAATTGCATTGGCTACCAGTGGTGCGGTAGGTTCTGACCTTGCTAACATGATCAATGAGGCAGCCATTACAGCGGTTAAGCACGGACGACAGTTGGTATCCCAGAAGGATTTGTTTGAAGCGGTAGAAGTTGTTTTAGTTGGTAAAGAAAAGAAAGACCGCATTATGAGCGAGGAAGAAAGACGAATTGTTTCTTACCATGAAGTAGGTCATGCATTAATAAGTGCCTTAGAAAAAGGAACAGAACCAGTGCAGAAGATTACCATTGTACCAAGAACTATGGGTGCATTAGGTTATGTAATGAATGTACCTGAGGAAGAAAAATATTTGAATACAGAACGCGAGCTGCGTGCCATGTTAGTGGAATTTTTAGGTGGTCGTGCAGCAGAAGAAATTGTATTTGATACAGTAACCACAGGTGCTTCTAATGATATTGAAAAAGCAACAAATATCGCAAGAGCCATGGTTACCCAGTATGGTATGTCTAAGAAATTCGGACTTATGGGATTAGAAACAGTAGAAAGCAAGTATTTAGGTGGTGCAGCTTCCATGAATTGCGGTGATGTAACAGCTTCTGCAGTGGATGAAGAAGTAATGCAGATCTTAAAGGAAAGCTACGAAAGAGCAAAAGAACTTCTCAGCGAAAATAGAGAAGCCTTAGATAAGATTGCGGCCTTCTTAATTGAAAAGGAAACAATCACTGGTAAGGAATTTATGAAAATTTTCCGTGAGGTGAAAGGTATTCCGGAGCCAGAAGAAGGCGAGGAAAAAGTAAAAGCACAGCGTATTGGATTTGCTGGTGAGGTACCTGAAACATTGGCAAAAACAAAGACAGAAGAGAATGTTGTGGAAGATCAGAAAGAGACACTTTCTGAAATGGAAACACCAGAGGTATTTTCGCAACTGTCTGATGTCAAACAGCCAGAAGATGTGAAACACCCAGCAGAATATTTGGAAAATAACAAGCATACAGACTAGTACATCGTTTAGGTTAGTTTGAAGGTGTTGTGTCAAAAACTGAATTATTATATGGAAGAATCATAAGAGGACGGCATCATTTCTATAAGGGATGATGTCGTTTTTGCAACTATGTATTTTCTAAAGTAGGAAAGGAGTTTTGCATGTTTCAAATAGAAGAAGAATTAAAAAAGCTTCCAGCCAAGCCGGGTGTGTATATTATGCATGATGCAAAAGATGCTATTATATATATAGGAAAGGCTATCAGTTTAAAAAATCGTGTAAGACAGTATTTCCAAAGTAGCCGCAATAAGGGTGCAAAGATTGAAAAAATGGTAACCCAGATTGCACGCTTTGAGTACATCATTACCGATTCCGAGTTAGAGGCATTAGTGTTAGAATGTAATCTCATTAAGGAGCACCGGCCGAAATATAATACAATGTTAAAGGATGATAAAACCTATCCTTATGTAAAAATCACAGTGTATGAAGATTTTCCAAGGGTACTGTTTACCCGTCAGATGAAAAAAGACAAATCCAGGTATTTTGGTCCTTACACCAGTGCAGGAGCGGTGAAGGATACCTTAGAATTAATCCGTAAAATTTATCATATAAGGACCTGCAACCGTCAGCTGCCAAAGGATATAGGGAAGGAGCGTCCCTGTCTCTATTATCATATGAAGCAGTGTCATGGACCTTGTCAGGGATATATTAGCAAAGAAGAATATGGCGGGGCTATTCGCAAGGTCATTGATTTTCTAAATGGTAACTATACAGAAGTGTTAAAGGATCTAGAAGAAAAAATGATGCGGGCTTCTGAAGCTATGGAATATGAGGAAGCCATTACTTACAGAGAACTAATGAACAGTGTAAAGCAGATGTCACAGAAACAAAAAATAACTGACAGCAACGTAGGAGATGATAAAGATGTAATTGCCCTTGCTGTAGATGGAGAGGATGGCATTATTCAGGTATTTTTTGTGCGAGGTGGAAAATTAATTGGACGTGAACATTTTCACATGAATATCCCTTCCGGTGAAAGTAAGAACCAGATTATTGGAAGCTTTATCAAGCAATTTTATGGTGGTACTCCATTTATTCCAAAGGAACTTATGCTGCAGGCTGAGCTAGAGGATAAGGAAGTCATAGAGGAATGGTTGTCTACAAAAAAGGGTAATAAGGTTCGTATCCATGTACCTAAAAAGGGAACAAAGGAGAAGTTAGTAGAGTTAGCAGAAAAAAATGCAGCCCTTGTATTAAGCCAGGACAAAGAACGGATTAAAAGAGAGGAAGGCAGAACCATAGGTGCCATGAAAGAGATTGCTAGTTGGTTAGAGCTACCGGGAATTGAACGAATTGAAGCCTTTGATATTTCGAACACCAATGGATTTGAGTCTGTTGGCTCCATGATTGTATATGAAAAGGGCAAGCCGAAAAACAGTGATTACCGCAAGTTTAAAATAAAAACGGTAAAAGGACCGGATGATTATGCCAGCATGGAGGAGGTTTTGACCAGACGATTCACCCATGGCATGAACGAGAAGGTTCAGTTACAAGATAAAGAGATAGAGGAGCGTTTTGGAAGCTTCACCAAATTCCCGGATTTGATTATGATGGATGGTGGAAGGGGACAGGTCAATGTTGCCCTTAAAGTTTTAGATAATCTGCACCTTGATATCCCAGTTTGTGGTATGGTGAAAGATGACCATCACCGCACCAGAGGATTATATTATAATAATGTAGAAATTCCTATCGACACCCACTCCGAGGGGTTCCGTCTGATTACCAGAATTCAGGATGAAGCGCATCGGTTCGCTATTGAATATCATCGTTCATTAAGAAGCAAGGAGCAGGTGCATTCCATCTTAGATGATATACCGGGAATCGGACCTGCCAGAAGAAAAGCATTAATGCGGACATTCCAGAGCATAGAAGCTATACGGGAAGCAGATGTGGAATCACTTTCCCAGGCACCATCCATGAACCGGGGAGCGGCGGAGCAAGTATATCGGTTCTTTCATTCGTAAGAATGAGGATTTTACGGAATTATTGAAAAAGAGTAGCGATAAGAGTACTGAAAAGTTGCGAAAATGAAATATTTTCCTTGCACATTGCAAAATATAAACGTATACTAGATAAGACGCACAAAATATGGAATTTTTATAACTATTCAGTACCTTCATAGTTACGAATTTTTATACAATACTGCAAAAAAATAACGATAACAAGTATATATGTAATCCCAATAGGTAGTAAATGGTCAGTATTTTTAGGAAAGGAATAGAGAGAAATGATTCGTTTAATATTAGTAGTATTAGCAGTGGTTATTTTCCTTATCACTATGATACCAGCGTTGTTCATATTATGGATAATTGGAAAATTTAACAAAAGAGCAAAGGACATCATATCCTTAAGAATGGTGCAGGTCATTTTCCGCATTGCATTATTTTTTGCGGGAACCAAAATTACAGTAATCGGAAAAGAAAGAATTCCCCAGGATGAGCCGGTTTTATATGTAGGAAACCACAGAAGTTTTTTTGATATATTAGTAACTTATATACAATGTAAGAATTGTACCGGTTACATATCAAAGAAAGAAATTGAAAAAGTACCTTTATTAGTGAACTGGATGCGTAATCTTCACTGCCTGTTTTTAGATAGAGAAGATACCAAGCAGGCGCTTAAGATGGTGTTAGATGGAATTGCATTGATGAAACAGGGTGTGTCCATGTGTATTTTTCCGGAAGGAACCAGAGGACATGTGGAAGGCGAAATCGGTGAATTCAAAGGCGGTGCATTCAAGATGGCGGAGAAAACCGGATGTGCCATCGTACCAATTACGATATCCAATACAGCAGCTATCTGGGAAGATCATTTACCTTGGATAAAATCCGCAAAAGTTGTTGTAGAATATGGAGAGCCGGTGTATCCAAAAGATATGTCAAAAGAAGACAGAAAGCACATTGCAGAATATTTCCGCAATATTATGTTAGAAACTCTTAAGAAAAACGAAACCTACTTTCAGGCGTAATGCCTGAAAGTAGGTTTTTTCATTAGAATTTACGTAACTATTCAGAACCAGGACAATACAATCTTGTATTGTGCTGAACTGCACAGTCCGTATGAAAACGTAGTGGCAGCAGGCCAAAATCCATCACCGTAGGTGATTCTGCATGGATTTTGGCCTGTTATTATGAATGCAATT
>JBGVIB010000056.1:0-27133 GCA_045122835.1 Lachnospiraceae bacterium | reverse complement strand
TGTAACTATTCAGAACCAGGACAATACAAGCTTGTATTGTGCTGAACTGCACAGTCCGTATGAAAACGTAGTGGCAGCAGGCCAAAATCCATCACCGTAGGTGATTCTGCATGGATTTTGGCATGTTATTATGAATGTAATTCATAATAACATTGGTAATCTATGAGGGTACTGAATAGTTACGAACAGATAAGTTTAAAGTGCCAACAAGGTAGTGAATTCTGACAATTCACGGATGGGCAATGCTTCACACAGCAACTGCAAAATATCAAAGGAGGAATAAGCAATGACATTTTTATATGGATATTACTACTACACATTCGACCCGACCTATATTCTGGTAATTATTGGTGTAATACTCAGCCTGGCAGCCTCAGGCCTGGTAAAAAGCACATTCAACAAGTATTCCCGTGTGCGCAGTATCAGCAACATGACAGGTGCAGAAGCCGCAACAAGACTACTTCATTCAGCAGGCATTTATGATGTGAGAGTAGAACACATATCTGGCAACCTGACCGACCATTATGACCCATCAAGAAAGATTTTAAGACTTTCCGATACCGTTTATGGTTCCACATCCGTAGCAGCTATCGGAGTAGCAGCCCATGAGACAGGTCATGCCATTCAGCACCAGCAGAAGTATGCACCATTGGGAATCCGTTCTACACTGGTACCATTAGCCAATATCGGTTCCCGGTTATCATGGCCATTAATCATTGCAGGATTAATTTTTTCAGCCTTTGATTTTCTTATACCAATTGGGATTTTACTGTTCTGCTTTGCAGTACTGTTTCAGCTTGTAACTCTGCCGGTAGAGTTCAATGCATCATCCAGAGCGGTAAAATTATTAGAAAGCAACGGAATTTTAAACAGCAGCGAAATACCAGCAACGAAAAAAGTATTGACTGCTGCAGCATTGACATATGTGGCAAGTGCGGCAACGGCAATTTTGCAGTTATTAAGATTAGTGCTGATAGCCGGAAGGAGAAGAAATGACTAGTATAAACACAAGAGAAATCGCTCTTTCAGTACTTATAGAGTGTATAGAAGAAGGAGAACATAGTCATATTGTGCTTCGAGGTACATTAGAGAAGTACCAGTTTGCCAGTAAGCAGGATAGAGCACTGATTACCAAGCTGGTGGAGGGTACAATTGAAAATTTAATAAAAATAGATTATATCACCAATCAGTATTCCAAAGTGAAAGTGAAGAAAATGAAGCCATTTATTCGTAATTTGATACGAATGTCAGTGTACCAGATTTTATTTATGGACAGAATCCCGGATTCCGCTGCCTGTAATGAGGCGGTAAAGCTGGCAAAGAGAAAGAATTTTGGAAACTTATCCGGCTTTGTAAATGGCGTATTACGAACTATAGCTAGGGAAAAGGATAGTATCAGCTATCCTGGTAAGGAAGAAAATATTACCACATATCTCTCGGTAAAGTATTCTATGCCGGAATGGATTGTGGAATTATGGCATGATACTTATGGAATAGAACTTACAGAGCAGATATGTGCTGGCTTATTGTGTGAAAAGAAAACAACCATACGCTGCCGCAATCACAGACAGACAGTGGAAGAATTGGTATCCATGCTACGGGAAGATGATGTAACAGCAGAATCTTCGGAATATCTGCCATATGCATTGGAAATTTCAGATTATAATTATCTGAAAGCAGTAAAAGCCTTTCGGGAAGGCAGATTTGCTGTGCAGGATATTAGTTCTATGATGGTGGTGGAATTAGCTGGAATCAAGGCTGGAGATTTTGTACTGGATGTCTGTGCAGCTCCGGGAGGCAAGAGTATCCATGCCGCAGATGTGCTTAATGGAACAGGTATGGTGGAAGCAAGAGATTTAACAGAGTATAAGACGGATTTTATCCATGAAAATATGGAAAGACTGGGAATAGAGAACATGCGGGTTGCAGAAATGGACGCATTGTGTTATGATACTACGATGGAAGAAAAATCAGACGTTGTGATTGCTGACCTTCCGTGTTCCGGTCTGGGTGTAATTGGCAGAAAGAAGGATATCAAGTACAAAATAACACCGGATACATTAGAAGAATTATCTGCACTTCAGAAAAATATCCTTGATGTGGTATGCCGGTATGTAAAGCCAGGCGGTACGCTGATGTTCAGTACCTGTACCATTCATCAGGGGGAGAATGAGGAAAATGTAAGATATTTTCTTGAAAATCACAAGGAATTTGAAGCAGTACCATTTTATGATGAATTACCGGAAGTCTGTAAAAATGAAACAGCAAAAGAAGGATATATACAGTTTTTGCCAGGTATCAATCAGACGGATGGATTTTTTATAGCAAAGTTTCGTAGGAAAGCATTAACTATTGAATAGTTGCGAAAGCATAAGGTACGATATGTTTATATGTAAGGAATTGTATGGAAAAAAAAGATGTTAAAAGTATGACGTTAGATGAACTTAAGTCATACATGAAAGAAATCGGGGAAAAGGAATTTCGTGGAAAACAAATATATGAATGGATGCACAAAAAGCTATGTGCTTCCTATGAGGAAATGTTGAATATACCGGTTTCCTTAAAAGAAAAATGCAAAGAGCAGGCGGTGCTTACCACATTAGAACTGGTTACCCAGCAGACATCTGAAATAGACGGTACAACAAAGTTCCTGTTTGCGTTAGAAGATGGTAATCTGGTAGAAAGTGTGCGTATGCGGTATAAACATGGCAATTCTGTCTGCATTTCAACGCAGGTGGGGTGTCGTATGGGGTGTAAGTTCTGTGCTTCTGGTATTGACGGATTGGTCAGAAATCTGACGCCGGCAGAAATGTTAGAGCAGATTTACCGGATCCAGCGTTATGATGGAGAGCGGGTAACAAATGTTGTGTTAATGGGAACAGGAGAACCTCTTGACAATTATGATAATGTGTTGCGTTTTCTCGCTTTGTTAAGTGATGAGAATGGGCTCAATATCAGTCAGAGAAATATCACAGTATCCACCTGTGGTCTGGTGCCAAAGATTAGGCAGCTTGCAGAGGAAAAGCTACAGATTACATTGGCATTATCCCTGCATGCTCCTAATGACGAGAAACGAAAGGCAATTATGCCTGTGGCAAACAGTTATTCCATGGAAGAAGTGCTTAGTGCATGCGGATATTATTTTGAAAAAACAGGAAGACGTCTAACCTTTGAATACAGTCTGGTTCATGGAGTCAACGATTCCAAAGCAGATGCGTTAGAATTATCATCAAAACTTCGGGGCTTGAACTGTCATGTGAATTTGATTCCAGTCAATCCAGTAAAAGAATTAGGGTTTGAAACTGTCACAAGAAAAGCAGCAGAAGCGTTTATGGAACAGTTGATAAAATGTGGTGTGAATGCTACAGTTAGACGGGAAATGGGACGAGACATTGATGGCGCATGTGGTCAGCTTAGACGACGCTGTCAGGAGAGGAAGGTACAAAAGTGATAAAGACTTTTTCTATTACCGATGTTGGTAAAGTAAGAAAACTGAATCAGGATTATGTATTTACCTCTGAAGCAGCAGTAGGACCATTGCCCAATCTGTTTTTGTTAGCTGATGGAATGGGAGGGCATAATGCCGGTGATTATGCCTCCAGAAATACAGTGGAGACAGTGTCAGAAACAATACAAAACAGTGCAGAGGAGAATCCAATCCGTGCTTTACGAATGGCAATTGAAGCTGCCAATCGTAAAGTATACGAGGAGGCGTCACAGAAGGAAGAATTAAAAGGAATGGGAACAACGCTGGTGGCAGCTACGCTACTGAATTCTCATCTTTATGTGGCTAATGTGGGAGATAGCAGATTGTACATAATCAACGCTTCCATTCGTCAGATAACAAAGGACCATTCACTGGTAGAAGAAATGGTCAGAATTGGAGAACTGGACGAATTGCATGCAAGAAATCATCCGGATAAGAATATTATTACAAGGGCAATTGGTGTAGCTGAAAAAGTGGAGGCAGATTTTTTTGATGTTAAGATGTTTCCAGGTGACAAAATACTGATGTGCTCTGATGGCTTGTCAAATATGTTAGATGATGAAGAAATGCTCCACATTATCCGTAAACAAAGAGATGTAGTGGAAATGGCAGAAGCCCTTGTGGCAGCTGCCAACCAAAATGGTGGTAAAGATAATATTTCTGTTATCATTGTAGAACCTTTTTCTGAAAAATAGCTTTATGATAATTGTTAAGAACAGGACTGTACTGCACAGTCCGTATGAAAACGTAGAGGAAACTGGAAAAAACATCACCAAAGGTGGGGTTCGCAAATCGGAGTTTGCTTCGATTTGATTTTACATGTCGCTATGAATGTAATTCATGGTGATATTGGTAAGTATGAGGATACTGAATAGTTGCATCTTGCGCAATGCATAGGGAGGAATTATGTTAGAACTTGGAATCATAATAGGAAATCGATATGAGATAATTGAAAAAATAGGTTCTGGCGGAATGTCGGATGTCTATAAGGCAAAATGTCATAAGCTGAACCGATATGTTGCGATAAAAGTTTTAAAGAAAGAATTTTGTGAAAATAAAAGTTTTGTTTCAAAATTCCGTGTGGAAGCACAGTCAGCAGCCGGGTTATCCCATCCAAACATTGTCAGTGTGTATGATGTAGGTGAAGAAGGCGGGCTACATTATATTGTAATGGAACTGGTTGAAGGTATCACTTTGAAAGAGTATATCCAGAAAAAAGCAAGACTTTCAGTGAAAGAATCCATCAGTATTGCCATACAGGTGGCATCCGGTATAGAAGCAGCTCATAACAAGCATATTATACATAGAGATATTAAACCGCAGAATATTATTATTTCTATGGAAGGCAAAGTAAAGGTTACGGATTTTGGTATTGCAAGAGCAGCAACCTCTAATACGATCACTTCTAATGTGATGGGTTCTGTTCACTATACATCACCGGAACAGGCAAGAGGTGGCTACAGCGATGAGAAAAGTGATATTTATTCTTTAGGTATCACGCTGTTTGAAATGCTCACTGGTCGTGTACCATTTAATGGTGATACAACAGTGGCGATTGCCATCAAGCATATTCAGGAAGAAATGCCATCACCGAGAGATTTTGTTGCTGAAATACCAGTCAGCGTGGAACAAATTATTTTTAAATGTACGGAAAAGAGTCCGGACAGACGTTATGGCAATGTTTCAGCTTTAATAGAAGATTTGAAAAAATCGTTGATGTATCCAGATGATAATTTTGTACAAAAGGTTGTTGTGGACCAGGAAGGCAAGACACGTCAGGTAACAGATGAAGAATTAATGACCATTAAATCACAGGCAAGAAGACCGGAACGTTTTGCAGAAGAACAGGAGCGCGACAGGGAAAAACAGAGAGAAGAAAACTATTACCGTGGTGAGCCAAAAACAAAGAAAGAAGTAAAGAAACCACAGAATGATCCAGACATAGATGATGAAGAAGATGTGGATCCAAGAATGGATAAGATTATTACCATTTTAGGAATTGTGCTCGCTGTAATTGTAGCATTTGCGGCGATTTTCTTTGTGGGAAAAACATTTGGCGTATTTGGTGGTTCTAATTCGCATGAGAAAGAGCAGGTCACAGAGACACCGGAGCCAACTGTTTCTGAATTACCTTCTGAGGAACCGGTCGATGATGATGAAGTTGAGAAGGTTACTATGATTTCTCTTGATGATATGACCTATGAAGAAGCAAAAGAAGCATTAAATGAATTGGGAATCGGTATTCGTCAGTCAGGAGTAGAAAGCTCTAATACAGTGGAAAAAGGAAAAGTTATATCCCAGAGTGTAAAGGAAGGCGAAGAAATAGAAAAGCACACTACAATAGATGTTGTAATCAGTAGTGGTGTGGATACATTTGATATGATAGATGTTGTAGGGAAAGAGGAAGAGGATGCAACGACAGCATTAGAAGAGATGGGGCTTGTTGTTAAGACAGAAGAACAGTATGATGATTCTGTAGGAAAAGGAAAAGTAATATCTTCAACACCAAGTGCAAAAGAACAGGTTGCAGAGAACATGGAAGTTACTATTGTAATCAGCAAGGGACCAAAATCTGTAAAGGTGCCGAAGCTTAGTGGACTTACACAGACAAAGGCAAAAAAAGCATTAACCGATGTAGGTCTTGCTTTAGGTCAGGTGAAAGAGGATTACAGTAGCAAGGTAAAGAAAGGCTATGTAATCA
This sequence comes from Lachnospiraceae bacterium, assembly GCA_045122835.1. Taxonomy (GTDB): domain Bacteria; phylum Bacillota; class Clostridia; order Lachnospirales; family Lachnospiraceae; genus JBGVMW01. Next base: position 20,945 of record JBGVIB010000056.1, on the reverse strand, counting down.
GTCAGTCATTTACAGAGGGAACAGAATTAGAACCGGGAAGAACGGTTGATATTGTAATCAGTCTTGGTAAGGAGCCAGAGGAAGATACTACTGTGAACAATGATGATAATAGTAATAATAATTCAGACAATAGTTCACAGCAGGCAACCTATACAGGTACAGTCATATTAGAGAAACCAGATGGATTCTTACAGAGCAATGTATCAATTGTGTTAAGCCAGACGGTGGATGGAAAAACACAGGAAACAGAACAGTCGTTAGGAGAACTGACAGAAGCGGATTTTCCGTATACACTTACATTGACAGGTGCAAGCGGAGTAACAGAGGGTTTTGTTACTATGTATGTGGAAGGTGTGCCATTATCAAAGCAGTATGCAGTGGCATTTGCACCATCTAATTAATGATTGTGGGAATACTATGCAGAAACAAAGGAGAGAACATGCAGGGAAGGATAACGAAAGGTATTGCTGGTTTTTATTATGTATATGTAGAAGGAAAAGGTCTTTTTGAGTGTAAGGCTAAGGGGCTGTTCCGAAAGCAAAAGATAAAGCCAATGGTTGGCGATATGGTAGAGATTGATGTAATATCTGAGATGGAGATGACAGGAAATGTCATCTCCATTCTTCCACGTAAAACAGAACTAATCAGACCGGCAGTGGCGAATGCAGAGCAGGCAGTGATAATTTTTTCAGTGAAAAGCCCAGAACCAAATCTGAATCTGCTGGACCGCTTTTTAGTAATGATGGAACAGCAGCAGGTATCAACAATTATTTGTTTTAACAAATGTGACCTTGCAGAGGAAGAAGATATCAATGCATTAAAAGAGATATACAAGAATTGTGGCTGCGAACTTTTGTTTATCAGTGCGAAAGAACAGGAGGGAATAGCGGCCTTTCGTGAACTGTTGAAAGGGAAAATTACAGTGGTAGCAGGCCCTTCCGGTGTAGGTAAATCCTCCACCATCAATTTGCTACAGTCAGATGTGCAGATGGAGACTGGAGCCATTAGTGTAAAGTTAGAGCGTGGTAAGCATACAACCAGACATTCCCAGCTTATTTATATAGAAGAAGATACTTATATATTTGACACGCCGGGATTTAGTTCTCTTTATTTAATAAATATGGTGGCTTCTGATGTAAAAGACTATTATCCGGAATATGTGGAATTATCATCTGAGTGCCGTTTTCAGGGCTGTGTCCATGTCAATGAACCGAACTGCAGAGTGAAACAAGCTGTGGCAAATGGGGAGTTAAGCCAGACTCGGTATGAGAATTATAAAACTATTTATGAGGAATGTAAAAACGCTGTGAAATATAGATAGCCTGACTATCTGATATTACGTTTTCGAAGGGATTGTGTAGTACAAAATAGTTACCAGATAACAATAAAGAAATGAGAAATACGCCAAATAGGGCAGAAATGAGGTATACATGAATATTTTAGCACCATCAATCTTATCCGCGGATATGGCTCATCTTGGAGATGACATTAAAAAACTTGAGGAAGCAGGGGTATCCTGTCTGCATTTTGATGTAATGGATGGCAGCTTTGTGCCAAGTATTTCCTTTGGGATGCCGGTAGTGAAAGCAGTAAGAGCTGCTACAGACATGACAATTGATTTGCATATGATGGTTAGTGAACCGGAACGCTATATTGAAGAGTTTGCAGAATTAGGAGCAGATATTATTACCATTCATGCAGAGGCGTGTGTGCATTTAGGAAGAACTCTCCGTGCCATCAGACAGATGGGCAAGAAGGCTGGTGTTGCATTGAATCCGGCAACCCCTCTTACTATGTTGGAATACATCTTAGATTATGTAGATGTCATTCTTATCATGTCAGTTGACCCGGGATTCGGTGGCCAGAAGTTCTTAAAGACCTCTACCCAGAAAATCAAAGATACCTATGCACTTTTGAAAAAGCATGGTTTGGAAGATAAGGTTACCATCGAAGTTGACGGTGGAATCTGCCAGGAGAATGTGAAAGAAGTGGTGGATGCCGGTGCGTCTATGATTGTTATGGGAACCGCTGTGTTTAAAGGCGACATTAAAGAGAATGTTAAGAGTTATGATTATATTTTTAAGGCATAGGGTTGCTGTAATAAATAAAGATTGTGTAAATAAAGAGAAAGGCGAAAGTGCTTGAAATAAGGGCATTTTCGAATAGGAGGAATATAGAAAATGAAACTAGGAATCGTAGGTTTACCAAACGTAGGAAAAAGTACATTATTCAACTCATTAACCAAAGCCGGTGCAGAATCTGCCAACTACCCATTCTGTACCATCGACCCAAATGTAGGAATTGTTACCGTGCCAGATGAAAGATTAAAACTGTTAGGTGACATGTACAGCTCAAAGAAAGTAACACCAGCCGTTATCGAATTCGTTGACATTGCAGGACTTGTAAAGGGTGCTTCTAAAGGTGAAGGCTTAGGAAACCAGTTCCTGGCTAACATCCGCGAGGTAGATGCCATTGTCCATGTGGTTCGTTGCTTTGAAGATACCAACGTAGTTCATGTGGATGGAAGCGTAAATTCTATCCGCGATATTGATACCATCAATTTAGAATTAATCTTCTCTGATATCGAAGTGTTAGATCGTCGTTATGCAAAGGCAGTAAAAAGTGCAAGAAATGACAAGAGCTTTGCGAAAGAGGTTGCATTAATTGAACGCTTGAAGGCACACTTAGAAAATGGAAAATTAGCAAAAGGCTTCCAGACAGAGGATGATGACGAAGCAGAGTTAATGGCATCCTTTAATTTATTAACAGACAAGCCTGTTATCTTTGCGGCAAACGTAAGCGAAGAAGACTTGGCAGATGATGGCACAAACAATGAAAATGTAAAAGCTGTTCGTGAATTTGCTGCAGAAAATGACAGTGAAGTATTTGTAATTTGTGCCCAGATTGAGCAGGAGATTGCAGAGTTAGATGATGAAGAAAAGCAGATGTTCTTAGAAGAATTAGGTTTAGAGGAATCCGGGCTTGAAAAATTAATCAAGGCAAGCTATAAATTATTAGGCTTAATCAGTTATCTCACTGCCGGAGAAGATGAGACACGTGCATGGACCATTAAGATAGGAACAAAAGCACCACAGGCAGCAGGAAAAATTCACACTGACTTCGAGCGAGGATTTATTCGTGCAGAAGTAGTGAATTATCAGGACTTATTAGACTGCCAGTCCTACAGCGGTGCAAAGGACAAAGGTCTGGTGCGATTAGAGGGAAAAGAGTATGTTGTAAAGGACGGAGATGTAATTTTATTCCGTTTTAATGTGTAATTTTTGGGATTTCCCCCCACTTTTTCAGTAAAATTAAAAAAATAATTGTAAAAAGCTCTATATCTTCGTGATATAGAGCTTTTTCGTATTGTAAGGGGTAACAAAAATAATCAAAGAAATTTATGGAAAATGCCTAAAAGGGGTTGCTATTTTTGTTTTTTTCGTTTAAAATGGGGAGAGTAGTGGTACAAAGTGGAGCGAAATGGTAGAAAGTGGGTGCTTGTGTATGTTCATGGGTGAATACAATCACACGATTGATACCAAGGGCAGACTCATAATCCCATCGAAATATCGTGACCAGCTTGGTGAAGAGTTCGTTCTGACAAAGGGATTAGAGGGCTGTCTGTTTGTGTACCCAACAGAAGCCTGGGAAGAGTTCGCAGAATCCCTTGAAAAGCTGCCACTTACCAAGAAAGATGCCAGAAAGTATGTACGTTTTTTTATGTCCGGAGCTGCCCAGTGCGAGATAGACAAGCAGGGAAGAATACTTGTACCACCAGTTTTGCGTGAATATGCAGGACTTGATAAGGAAGTAGTCTTAGCTGGTGTGGGAAAGAGAATTGAAATATGGGACAAGGCAAAATGGAATGAATGTGCATTAGATGGCGATATGGATGAAATCGCAGAAAACTTAGAAGACTTAGGAATAGGGTTATAACAAGACATATTCCATAAGAACTAACACATGGAGGACAGAATGGAATTTAAACACAAATCTGTATTATTGGAAGAAACAATTGAATCCCTACAGATAAAGCCGGACGGAATCTATGTGGATGGTACATTAGGCGGTGCTGGTCATTCCTTTGAGATATGCAGACGTTTATCGGATAAGGGACGATTGATTGGTATCGATCAGGATGCAGCTGCTATAGAAGCGGCCAGTGAAAAACTGAAAGAGTATATGGATCGTGTTACAATTGTAAGAAGTAATTATTGTAATATGAAAGCTGAGTTACATAAGCTTGGTATCGCAGGGGTAGATGGTATCCTGTTGGATTTAGGGGTATCTTCTTATCAGTTAGATACAGTAGAAAGAGGGTTTTCCTATAAGGAAAATGCACCACTTGACATGCGTATGGATCAGAGACAGACATTGACCGCCAAAGAAATTGTAAATGAATACAGTGAAACAGAATTGTTCCATATCATAAGAGATTATGGAGAAGATAAATTTGCAAAAAACATTGCCAAACACATTTGTATGGCAAGAGGGGAAGGTCCAATTGAGACAACCGACCAACTTACGGAGATTGTGAAGCACGCCATTCCTGCGAAGATGCGGCAGAATGGTGGACATCCTTCGAAGCGAACCTTTCAGGCAATCCGCATTGCTTGCAACAGAGAGTTAGAAGTGTTGGAAGATACATTGGATGATATGATAGAGTTACTGAACCCGGGGGGACGTTTATCAATTATTACGTTTCATTCCCTAGAGGACAGGATTGTAAAAAAATGTTTTAAGGAAAAGGAAAATCCATGTACATGCCCTCCGAATTTTCCGGTGTGCGTATGTGGTAAAAAACCGTTAGGACAAGCAGTTACAAGAAAGCCTATTCTACCGGGAGAGAAGGAATTAGAGGAAAATTCACGCTCGAAAAGTGCAAAGCTTCGGGTGTTTAAAAAAGCTGATTAGGGGTTGACAAAAAAGGAGTGTATGGTTATGGAAGAAAGGAAAAGACGGATTAAGAGAACAAACAACCAGTTATATGTGTATGGGAATACTGCACATAAATTAAACGAGGTTCCACAGAAAGAAGAACGGCAGGGAAGAAGACCAAAAGAAAAAACGTTACAGCAACCGTTGCCAAGCAAAATGAACCTTGGTTATGTATTGTTCTTGGCAATTGTTACAGTTGCTATGTTGTACATATGGAGTTCATATATCCAGATTCAGACGGAGGTTGATGAGCGTTTAAGAAACATATCCTCCATGGAAGCCCAGCTAGAGAGTTTGAAACAGACTAATGATACAGAATATGCGAGAATTAACAGCAGCATTGATTTAGAAAAAATCAAACGCATAGCAATAGAAGAATTAGGAATGGTATATGCTTCCAGGGATCAGGTAAAGAATTACGAAGATACGGAAAATGAGTATATGAAACAATACGAAGAATTACCGTAGAGGAGGCAGGAAATCGTTTCCTGCCTTTTATATATACAAAGAATCAATGGAGATTATCATGGACAATAAACAGAATCGCAACAATAAAAAGGCTGCATCCAGAAATCTTAAGAAAAGAATGCATCAATCTGTATTTGTAACATTTATGCGAAAAAAACTGATTGTGGTGTTCATCATTGTAATGGCACTTCTAGCTTTTTTGGTATATCGTATCTATGCAATTGAAAAAGTGGATGGTGAAACTTATAAGCAAAAAGTTCTTTCACAACGTAATTATACCAGTACTACTCTGGTTGCAAAGCGTGGAGATATTCTTGACAGAAAAGGAACTGTTTTGGCAAACAGTACAGATGTGTATAATATTGTACTTGATGCAAGTGTTATGCTCTCTCAAGATGGAAAATATGTGGATGATACCATTAAGGCATTGGTAAAGTGTTTTGGTGTAGAGGAGGGCGAAATCCGTGCATTTTTAGCAGAAAGTCCGGACTCGAAATACTATGTGCTGAAGAAAATGGTCAGCTATGAAGATAAATGTGCATTTGAAGAATTAAGCACAAGGGAATACAAAAAGGAACATCCGGAGGAATATGTAAATGGAATTAAGGGTGTCTGGTTTGAAAAAGAATATGTAAGAAATTATCCAAATAATACATTGGCATGTGATGTTATCGGTTTTACACTAGGTACTGGTACAGAAGGATACTTTGGATTAGAAGAGTATTATAATGAGGATTTGACTGGTACCAATGGACGAGAATACGGATACTTAAATACAGATTCTGATTTAGAGCGGACAGTAAAGCCTGCTGTAAATGGCAATAATTTAGTTTCTACTATTGATGCTAACATTCAGAGTATTGTGGAGAAATATATTCAAAAATTTAATGATGAACACCGTGGTGCTTATCGTAAGGATGAAGATGGTAGTACGAATACTGCAGTTATCGTCATGGATCCGAACAACGGTGAAATTTTAGCAATGGCAAGTTATCCGTATTTTGATTTAAATAATCCAAGAGAGATTGATGGAATAGAGGGACTTTCTGATGAAGAAGTAGTGAATGTATTAAATCAGAGATGGAGAAATTTCTGCCTGTCAGATACCTTTGAACCAGGTTCAACAGCAAAGCCATTAACTGTTGCCTGTGGAATTGATACAGGAAAAATCAAAGGAAATGAAACCTTTTTTTGTGATGGTGCACAGAGTGTAGGCGGTCATAATATTCGCTGTGTAAATCGTAATGGTCATGGTGAGGAGACAATAGGTCTTGCTATTTCAAAATCATGTAATGATGTATTGATGCAGATTGCAGATAAGATTGGGATTGACACATTTGCGGATTATCAGAAGATTTTTGGAGTTGGTGAAAAAACCGGAATAGACCTTCCGGGTGAAGCTTCTGGTATATATTTTACAAAAGAAAAAATGGGACCAACAGATTTGGCAACCAACTCGTTTGGTCAGAACTTCACTGTTACCATGGTGCAGATGGCAGCAGCCACATCATCGCTGATTAATGGTGGATATTACTATCAGCCTCATGTGGTGAAAAAGATAACAACTGCTAGCGGTGGTACCGTGCGTAATATAAATGATACATTGGTAAAGCAGACGGTGTCCACGGAAACCAGTGATATTGTAAAAGGATATTTGTATGAAACAGTAGCTACTGGTACTGCAAAGACTGCAAAAGTGCCAGGTTATAGTATGGGTGGAAAAACAGGTACGGCGGAAAAATTAGGACGTAATAAGGAAGATTATGTGGTATCCTTTATTGGTTATGCTCCTGCTGACAACCCAGAAGTGCTCATCTATGTAGTTATTGATGAGCCGAACGTAGAAGATCAGGCCCACAGTACCTATGCTCAGGAACTGGCAAAAAACATTATGACAGAAGTACTTCCATATATGAATATTTTCCCTACAGAAGAATTCTCTATGGAAGATTTGGATTATATAAGTACTACAAGTGGAGATGCGCAAGCCACTACAAGTGGGGATGCTGAAGGTGGGCACGCCATTGATGATGCAGATATATCTGCACTTGTAAATCAGGCAATTTTGTATATGTATGAAAATTCTGTTGTTACTACAACTTCAGGAGAAGCAGAAGAAAAAAAGGAGAACGAATAAGTTTTCTGTAGTACACATAGTTTTTCTCTTTTCTTAATAAATTATAGTAATACAATTTAGGAGAGAAAACGTGGATTTTCTGAGGAGTAAAACATATCATCGAAAGAAGATTTTAGTTTTTTTCAGCATAGTTCTGATTGTAATGGTGATTTTGGTAGTGAGAATTTGCTATCTTATGGTAGTAGATTCTAAGTATTATGAAGAGCTGGCAACAGAACTGCACGAAAGAGAAAGAAGTATCAAGGCTGCAAGAGGACGAATTCTCGATGCAAATGGTGTTGTACTTGCTGATAACAAAACAGTATGCACAATATCGGTGATTCATAGTCAGATTGAAGATAAAGAACTGGTTATTGATGTATTGTGTAAGGAATTAGGCCTGAGTGAAGAAACGGTTCGTAAGCGTGTAGAAAAAGTAAGTTCCATTGAGCGAGTCAAAACAAATGTAGACAAAGAGATTGGAGATCGGATTCGTAGCTATAAATTAGCAGGTGTAAAAGTGGATGAAGATTTCAAGCGAACCTATCCATTTGGGGAGCTGGCATCACGAGTCTTAGGATTTACAGGAAGTGACAATCAGGGTATCATTGGTCTGGAAGTAGAGTATGAGGATTATCTTAAGGGAGAAAATGGAATGATTCTTACACTTACAGACGCAAAAGGAATTGAAATTGACGATGCAGGAGAACGGCGGATTGAGGCAGTGGATGGGAACGATTTGTGCATCAGTCTGGATAGCAATATCCAGCAGTATGTGCAACAGGCGGCTGAAAAAGTATTAGAGAAAAAATCGGCAGATCATGTTTCTGTTATAGTGATGAAGCCTGATAACGGAGAGATATTAGCAATGGTAAATGCACCGGAATTTGATTTGAATGACCCTTTTACATTACCGGAGGGAGTGGCGTTTACTGAGGAAAACAAACAGGAACTGTTGAACCAGATGTGGAGAAATCCATGCATTAGTGATACATATGAGCCGGGTTCTATTTTTAAAATATTTACAGCCTCCGCTGCCTTTGAGGCAGGGGTGGTATCTTATGAAGATAATTTTAGTTGCCCTGGATTTGCAATTGTTGAGGATAGAAAGATTCGTTGTCACAAAATTGCTGGACATGGAGGAGAAACTTTTTTACAGGGACTTATGAATTCCTGCAATCCAGTGTTTATTAATGTGGGAGCACGATTAGGAGTTGACAGTTTTTTTTCATACTTTGATAAAATGGGACTGACAAGGAAGACAGGTGTAGATTTGCCTGGTGAAGCGGGTACAATTATGCACAAAAAGGAGAATGTAGGTGCTGTGGAGCTTGCAACCATGTCTTTTGGTCAATCTTTTCAGATTTCACCAATTCAAGTGGCGACCATGGTGGCTACTGTAGTAAATGGTGGCAATCGCATAACTCCACATTTTGGTGTGGAAGTGAAAAATTCAGAGGGAAAAGTGGTGAAAACCTTTTCTTATCCAGTGGAAGAAGGCGTTGTTTCAGAAGAAACAGTTGAGAAGATGCGATATGGACTGGAGATGGTTGTGGCAGAAGGTGGTGGAAATAAAGCATATATTCCCGGATATCACATTGGAGGAAAAACTGCCACATCACAAACGCTGCCACGAGGAAGTGGAAAATATATTGCTGCATTTACAGGATTTGCTCCAGCAGATAATCCAGAGATTATGGTATTAATCGTAATTCATCATCCACAGGGGATCTATTATGGAGGAACCATTGCAGCACCTGTAGCTAAAGAAATATTTGAGAATGTTCTTCCGTACCTGGGGCTTGTTCAGGAATGTTCAGAAGAAGAAATAGAAGAATATCATATGAATACATTTTCTATGCCGGACTTTTTAAATTTGGAAAAAGGGGATGCTGACAAGTTGGCAGAGGAAAATGGAATTTCCATTACCTACATGGGTGGGGAAGGGAAAGTGATTGACCAGTTCCCTCTTGCAGGGGAAGAAATAAAAGAGAACAGTACGATAATTCTTTATCGCGCCGATTCATCAAGTTAAATACCGGAGGTAGTTATGGCAAGACAGATGGCAGCAAATAGAAATATAAGAAAAGTAAAACCCCAGAGCAAACAACGAGCTGAGTCCTATTTTGATTACAGTTTGCTGTTTATTATTATTTTTCTGGTAGGTTTTGGTCTGTTGATTATATACAGTTCAAGCTCCTACGATGCGCAGTTGTCAGGGCTGGATGCGGCATATTATGCAAGAAAGCAGTTTTTTGCGATTTTACTGGGCTTTGTTTTGATGTTTTTTACAATTATGGTTGATTATCATTTTTGGGCAAAGTTATATATAGTTGGATATTTTCTATCAATTGCATTGATGATTGCAGTGAAGACACCACTGGGTATTACACGAAATGGTGCGACGCGATGGATTGGTGTTGGTTCTATGTCCTTTCAGCCGGCGGAGGTGGTAAAACTGGAAGTTATCCTGTTTTTTGCTGTTATGGTATGTAAACTTGGTAAGAAAATTATGAAGTGGAAAACGGCAATTGCATTGTTTAGTACGGTGCTACCTTTTGTTGCTATGTTATACTTAGTTACAGACAACTTAAGTTCAGCCATTATTGTTCTGGCTATTGCATTTGTAATTGTATTTGTGGCTACACCCAAATACAAAGGGTATTTTGCTATGGGAGCAGCCGGAATATCAGCTGTATTGTTTGTTATTTATCAGGTAGAACAGGATTTTATCGCAAGTGGAGGAGCAGGAGGAGACAGCTTCCGACTGACACGTATTGCAGCATGGCTTCATCCGGAAAGCTTTACGTCCACTACATCATTCCAGACTCTGCAGTCCCTTTATGCAATTGGATCAGGATCTTTATTTGGCAAGGGATTAGGAGAAAGTATGCAGAAATTAGGGTTCCTGCCAGAAGCTCAGAACGACATGATATTTGCTATTATTTGTGAAGAATTAGGATTGTTTGGTGCAGTAGGCGTGATTCTTCTGTTTGTAATGATGATATGGCGTTTTATGGTAATTGCTAATAATGCACCGGATTTATTTGGTTCTATTCTGGTAGTAGGTGTTATGGCTCATATTGCTGTTCAAGTTATTTTAAATATTGCCGTTGTGACAAATACCATCCCAAATACAGGTATTTCGCTACCATTTATCAGTTATGGTGGTACGTCAGAAATGTTCCTGTTAGTGGAAATGGGATTGGTGTTAAGTGTATCAAAACGTATTCGGGTAGAGTATTAAAGTTCTAACAGCCTTCGTTATGGAATATACTATCTTTAAGATCGTATTCTAGCTATAAAATGAACGGAGGCTGTTTTGTATCAATATTCTATAACAGGAGGCAGGCGTTTAGAAGGGGAGCTTACTATACAAGGTTCAAAGAATGGAATACTGCCAATTCTGGCAGCAACCGTTTTGCATAAAGGAACCTGTGTTATACATGGATGCCCGCACATTACAGACGTGTTTCACACATTAACCATTCTTAATAAGCTTGGCTGTAAAACGGTACTAAAAAATCATACTATTATTGTGGATAGCTCTCAGATTTTGGTACCGGAAATACATAAAGAAGATTCCGAAAAAATGCGTTCCTCTATTATTTTTATGGGAAGTCTTTTAGGGCGGTGTGGTGAGTGCAGGCTTTGGTATCCCGGAGGTTGTACTATAGGCAGACGTCCAATAGATATCCATGAAAAGGGTTTGCGCAAATTAGGTGCACAGATAGAAAAACAGGAAACTGGCATTTTTGCAAAAACAAAAACTCTTCGGGGCGGAGAGTACCATTTGCCATTTCCAAGTGTTGGTGCTACAGAAAATCTAATTCTGGCATCGGTGTTGGCAGAAGGAATTACTGTTCTGACAAATGTAGCACAGGAGCCTGAAATTGTTGAATTATGCAATTTCTTAAATTGTATGGGTGCAGATATAAGGATAAAGGAAAGTCAAATTGTAATTTGCGGAGTCAGAACCTTGCGGGATGTGGAGTATACACTTTCCTCCGACCGCATTGTCACAGGCACATACTTGTTGGCTGTAATGGGAACTACCGGAAAAATCACCATTCGAAGACCTGTATCCAACCAATTAGAAAGTTTGTTTGGGATAATTAGGCAGATGGGTGGAGCGATTGAATGCAGAACGGATGCACTGACGGTGAGCTGTGATAAAATAATTTCACCAGTAAGTAAGGTGGAGACAGGACCTTATCCGGCATTTCCTACTGATTTACAGTCGCCGTTACTTGCAGTGTTGACTAAGGCAAATGGCATGAGTCGCATGCGGGAGCGTATGTTTGAAGAACGCTATAAGATTGTTCCCTATCTTCAGCGGATGGGTGCAGATATCCGAATTGCAGATGGAGAGGCATTTATACTGGGTGGCGGAGGTTTGAAAGGAAAGATGGTTATGGGAGAAGAACTGCGAGGTACAGCAGCATTAATCATTGCCGGTTTGATGGCAGAAGGGGAAACGATTGTAAAAGAAAAGGGTTTTCTTGAAAGAGGCTATGAAGATATGGCCAGGGACTTACAGAAATTAGGAGCAAAGATTGCATATGAGAAGAAATGGAACGAGAGGAATTAAAATTGCAATTATAATAGTACTTTCGGTATTAATTGTAGGTATGTTGGTACTGTTTGTTGGTATGCAGTATTACCGCGTAGATGAAATTATTGTAGAAGGCAATGAACAGTATACAAAAGATGAAATTATTAATCTTGTTATGACGGATTCACTAGATAGTTATTCCTTGCTTTTCAAATGGAGAATAGATCAGAATAAAATGGAAGAAATTCCTTTTGTGGACGAGATAGAAGTAACGGTTGAATCTCCGAAAAAGGTGAAAATAAAAGTATATGAAAAAACAGTGGTAGGTTATGTAGAACATTTAGGATATTATCTATATTTTGATAAAGATGGTACTGTAGTAGAAAGCTCCACAGAACAGTTAGAAGGCGTGCCAATGGTTTCTGGTATCCCTCTTGATACTATTGTTTTGTACAAGCCTCTGCCGGTAGAAAATGATGAAATATTTAAAAGTCTTTTGAACTTAACACAGTTAATGGAAAAGTATGATGTTCAGCCGGATAATATCAGGTTTAACAATGAGTTAGAGATTACCTTGTACTTTGGAGAAGCAAAAGTCTTGCTGGGAGAAAAAAATCCGAGTGATGATAAGATATTCAAGTTAAGCAATCTGCTTCCGGAATTAGATGGACTGGAGGGAACACTTCATCTTGAAAATTATGATGAATCTATGAAAAATATTACATTTAATATAGCGACGGATCAGGATGCCTCCCAGTCATTAGCAGATGCCATTAATGATTTAAAGAAACAATCTGTGCAAGTAAGCACAGCAGGAGATGCAAAAAAAGAGTAAGAAGAATAGCTAAATGGCTAAAAATTTAAAAAATTAAAAAAATAGTGTTGATTATTTACTTGAAAAATTATATTATATATATTAGATTTTTAAAATCCGAGGATATGAAAGCGATAGGATAGTAGAAGGAGGAGCTACCTTGTTAGAGATTACAACGAACGAAAATGATACTGCTGCAAAGATAATTGTGATTGGTGTCGGCGGAGCAGGAAATAATGCAGTAAATAGAATGGTAGATGAAAATATCGAAGGTGTTGAATTTATTGGAATTAACACAGATAAACAGGCATTAGCACTGTGTAAGGCACCAACATTATTGCAGATTGGTGAAAAACTTACAAAAGGATTAGGTGCAGGTGCAAAGCCTGAGATTGGTGAAAAGGCAGCCGAAGAAAGTGCAGAAGAAATTAAGTTAGCATTAGAAGGCTCAGATATGGTATTTGTAACATGTGGTATGGGTGGTGGAACCGGAACCGGTGCTGCACCAGTCGTTGCAGGAATTGCTAAAGAGATGGGAATCCTTACTGTCGGTGTTGTAACAAAGCCATTTAAGTTTGAAGCAAGAGCACGTATGGCGAATGCGCTTTCTGGTATTGAAAAATTAAAGGAAAGTGTAGATACACTGATTATCATTCCAAATGATAAGCTGTTAGAAATTGTTGACAGAAGAACAACCATGCCAGAGGCACTTAAGAAAGCAGACGAAGTTCTTCAGCAGGCAGTACAGGGTATTACAGATCTGATTAACCTGCCAGCATTGATTAATCTTGACTTTGCTGATGTGCAGACAGTTATGAAGGACAAAGGCATTGCACATATCGGTATTGGACAGGCTAAGGGTGATGACAAGGCATTAGAAGCTGTTAAGATGGCAGTATCCAGTCCGTTGTTAGAGACTACAATTGCAGGTGCAAGCCACGTAATTATTAATATTTCAGGTGATATATCTCTGATTGATGCAGATGATGCAGCTACATATGTACAGGAATTAGCAGGCGAAGAAGCAAATATTATCTTCGGTGCTAAATATGATGAAAGCATGACAGATGAAGCAATTATTACGGTAATTGCCACTGGATTGGATGCAAACAGCCAGCAGCAGCCAGCTATCAAGACAGTGTCTGTTTCGAATTTCCAGCAGGCACAGCCTGTGCAGCCACAACCTGTGCAGCCACAGCAGCAGGTTAGACCAACTCTCTCCACACCAGTTTATAGTTCAACACAGAGAGTACAGACGGTAGCACCATCCTTTAATGCAGGTGCAGGAAGAATGGAAAGCGGAATTGTTGAGCAGACCATCAAGGTGCCAGAGTTTTTACAGCGTAAAAAATAATAAGACAAGCAGATAGAGCCGCTACATAGTGAATGACCACTCGCTATGTAGCGGTTTTTTTATATACTAGGAAATTACAACATTTTATTGTGTAATGTTATAATTTCCCAGTATATAAAATATGATGCGCACGAACTAGCAAATGATATCGTTTATAATAAAAAAATCAGTATACAGTGGTTTTGACAAAATATGCACAGGACATGATTTATACTTTTTCTATCGACGGACAGGATAGGAGTGGATATGTATGTATTATACTTAGACAGCTTTCTCTTATACCACAGCATAATTACAATCTGTATGTTGCTGTCGATAAAACATATTTCCGGGATAGAAACAACAAAAAAACGCATACTGTCAGGAATGGGGGCTAATTGTCTGTTGCTTGCTGCTCTGGTAATAAATAAGTTGTTTTTGTTCAGGATAGTATGGGAAATTACATATATAGCAGTAAACCTGTTAACAATGTTGTTTATTTTTCGGATAACCAACGTGCGTTCTATGATAATTACGATATTGTTTTACCTTGCAAATGCATGCTTTGCAGGTGGCGTAATTAAACTGGCTTATGAACATGTCGGTTGGTTGCTTCGTGATAATCTCTGGATGCAGATATTACTTATTTTATTGAGTTTTAGAGCATTAGAGATGGTCAGGCGACTGGTTTCGCTGATATCGGTAAACAGGCAGCGGGAAAGAAGGGTAGTTCTTCATGACAAAGGGCATGTGGTATTGACAGATGCACTTTATGACACTGGAAATTCCCTAAACGATATGGTAACAGGAGAACCTGTGCATATTATCAGCAAAGGTCTGGCATCAAAATTAGGCAGAATATGTGAGGATGGTGATAAGCTTCCGGAAGGTGTACGTTTTATACCATACGCCACGATTGACCAAAAATCAGGTTTGATGATGGTATTTCGCATTGAATATATGGAGATATACAATGAGAATCAGATAAAACGGTGGGAAAAACCATTGCTAGGTGTTGCAAAGGGACTGGCAGATACAAAAGACTCTGTTCAGCTGATATTAAACTGCCGGACAGAATAGACACAAGTCAGATGTGATAAATATAAAAGGAGGATTATGATGATATTAAATGTTTCTACTGCAAGTAAATTTCAATTTCGGATGGTTCCTGGTTTTCAGGATGTTGTGTTCCCTTCTAAGAGAGGTGAGGTGCATTATATTGGAGGTGCAGAGATTCTTCCGGCACCATTAGAACCGGCGGAGGAAGCAGAAGTAATTGAAAAATTGGGTACAAATGAGGAAGCAGAAGCACGTTCCCTTCTTATTGAAAGGAATTTAAGATTAGTTGTATATATAGCAAAAAAATTTGATAATACCGGTGTGGGAGTGGAAGACTTGATTTCCATTGGAACGATTGGTTTAATAAAGGCAATTAATACTTTTAACAGTGGAAAAAATATCAAACTTGCCACCTATGCCTCAAGATGCATAGAAAATGAGATTCTCATGTACTTGAGAAGAAATAATAAGACAAAGTTAGAGGTATCCATTGATGAGCCTTTAAATGTGGACTGGGATGGAAATGAATTATTGTTGTCTGATATTCTGGGAACAGATGAAGATGTTATTTCGAAAGATATTGAAAATGAGGTAGAGCGAAAACTTTTACATAAAGCAATGGATAAATTAAATGATAGAGAGCGTCTGATTGTGGAAATGCGATTTGGGATCGGCAGAGAGGATGGGGAGGAAAAAACGCAAAAAGAAGTGGCTGATATGCTTGGTATTTCTCAATCCTATATATCTCGTCTTGAGAAGAAAATTATACGAAGATTGAAAAAAGAAATTGTACGCTATAATTAGATAGAAAGAAAAAACATACAAGTATGTAGTTGCAATCATAACTGTGAAGGCTCCTGTTATATAAAATGTTTGAAAAAACATGAAAAAATTATAAATTTGCGAAAAAATATGGGAAGTAATACAAATGTGTGATACAATAAAGAAAGAAGAACCGAGAGGATGTCGATAATTTTACAGTAAAAGGGGATGTACATTATGAAACTGACATTTATTGGAGCCGCACACGAGGTAACAGGAAGTTGTCACTGCCTGGAGGTGGCAGGTAAGAAAGTATTAGTAGATTATGGTATGGAACAGGGGTTGAATATATATGAAAATGCAGAACTTCCATTTCCGGTACCTGATATTGATTATGTATTACTGACCCATGCCCATGTGGATCATAGCGGAATGCTACCACTTTTATATAAGCATGGATTTCGCGGAGAAATCTATACCACAGAAGCAAGTACAGATCTTTGCCGAATTATGCTTCGCGACAGTGCCCATATTCAGGAATTTGAGGCGGAATGGCGTAATCGTAAGGCGAAACGTTCCGGAGGCGAATTATATGAGCCTGTTTATTCCTTAGAAGATGCAGAAGCAATAATGAAGTATTTTGTTCCTTGTCCATATAATGAAATAATTGAGTTAGATGAAGGAATACAGATTCGATTTACGGACATTGGACATTTGTTAGGTTCTGCAAGCATTGAGGTGTGGATAAAGGAAGGTGAAGTTCACAAAAAAATAGTATTTTCCGGTGATGTAGGTAATATAAATCAGCCGATTATAAGAGACCCGGAATATACAGATGAAGCGGATATTGTAGTTATGGAGTCTACTTATGGTAACCGTAATCATGGAAAAAGACCAGATTATATCGGGCAGTTGAGCAGAATCATACAGGAGACATTTGACCGGGGAGGAAATGTAGTCATTCCTTGCTTTGCTGTGGGAAGAACCCAGGAAATGCTGTATTTTCTTCGTAAAATAAAGGAAGAAAAGATGATTGAGCGTTTTCCGGATTTTCCTGTATATGTGGATAGTCCATTGGCAGTGGAAGCAACCAGTGTGTTTCAAAAAAATACATATAGCTGTTTTGATGAAGAAGCTATGGATTTGGTTTTAAGGGGAATCAATCCGCTACAGTTTCCAGGGCTACGGCTTTCGGTGACAAGTAATGAATCGAAGGCAATTAATTTTGAGACAACACCGAAGGTGATTTTGTCAGCTTCCGGTATGTGTGAAGCGGGACGTATCCGTCATCATTTAAAACACAATCTCTGGCGACCGGAATGTACAATTTTGTTTGTGGGATATCAAGCGAATGGTACATTGGGAAGAACGTTGCTTGAAGGAGCGTCTGCGGTGAAGCTGTTTGGCGAGGTGATTGAAGTCCGGGCAACTATTGAAAAACTGGATGGTATCAGCGGACACGCAGACAAAGATGGATTAATTTGCTGGCTACAGGGCTTTAAACAAAAACCAGAGCAGGTCTATATTGTACATGGTGAAGATGGTGTATGTGATGAATTTGCAGAAGCACTTCGGGATGAATATGGATATCAGGCACAGGCCCCATATTCAGGTGACGTGTATGATATTGAGACCGGTAATCTGTGCAGAGCAGGTAATCAGGTGCGGTTGATATCCAAGGAAAAGGCAATTGCAAGACGTAATAATCAAGTATATGCAAGATTAGTGGCAGCAGGACAACGGCTATTGCGCATTATAAGAGACAGTAAAGAACTGGCTAATAAAGATATTGCGAAATTTGCGGATCAAATAATGGCATTATGTGATAAGTGGGAACGATAATTATTTTTTTGAAGGATATACAGGTATAAAAAAGAGCCATAGTGTGAATTCTGTTATTAAGGAAATTTAATACAGGAGGATGCACTATGGCTCTTAATAAAGTAGAAATATGTGGGGTAAATACAGCAAAACTGCCGTTGCTGACCAATGAGGAAAAGGATATTCTTTTTGAACGAATTGCAAAAGGGGATGAAGAAGCAAGGGAAATCTTTATTAAGGGAAATCTCAGGCTTGTTCTGAGTGTGATTAAACGATTTTCTAATTCAAATGAAAATGTAGATGATTTATTCCAGATCGGCTGTATAGGACTTATGAAAGCTATTGATAATTTTGACAGCTCTCTTATGGTAAAGTTTAGTACCTATGCAGTTCCTATGATAATTGGTGAAGTACGGAGATATCTGCGGGATAACAATCAGATTCGGGTAAGCCGTTCTTTAAGAGATATTGCTTATAAAGCCATTTATGCAAAAGAAAATATGACAAGAAAGAATTTAAAAGAACCTACCATAGATGAGATTGCAGCGGAAATTGGAATTGCCAAGGAGGAAGTTGTCTATGCGCTGGATGCTATCCAGTCACCGGTAAGTCTGCACGAACCTGTATTTACAGAAGGTGGTGATACTCTTTATATCATGGATCAGATTAGCGACAAGAAAAACAAAGAGGAAAACTGGGTGGAAGAAATTTCTTTAGGAGAAGCAATGAAGCGATTGGACGAGCGGGAGAATTATATTATTACCCTGCGTTTTTTTGAAGGAAAAACCCAGATGGAAGTAGCTGAAAAAATCGGGATTTCCCAGGCTCAGGTTTCACGATTAGAAAAAAATGCATTAAAAAGTATGAGACATTACTTAAGAGAATAACGGCTAAGAGGAAACTGTGCATATACTAATAAAAAAGAGTCAGCTGTTTTGCATTTTCAAAGTGCAGAACAGTGACAAGGGGAAATATATGCGGTTATGTGAACTTCGAAAGTGTGAAGTGATTAATGTTAGAGACTGCAGGCGCATAGGATTTGCTATGGATGTGGAGTTTGAGCCGGACTGTGGCTGCATCAAAGCAATTATTGTGCCTGGTCCCTGCTCAGTCTTTGGATTTTTAGGTCGGGAAAAGGAATATGTAATACCCTGGTGTTCCATCTGTAAATTTGGCAAGGATATCATTCTTGTGGATGTTGATTTGGAGGATGTACTCGTAGTGATTTCATAATTTTTTGAATGACATATTTAGAATCATGATACAATTTTTATAAAAATATTGAGAATATAATTTTTACATCTTGAATTACGAGTAAAAGTATAGTACCATGTCTTTGAGGTACGATATCGATATCTGGTACATGAAAAAAGCAGGCAGGTTGTGAAGGTAAAAAAAGGTTGACAGATTAAGAGTGGCATATTATACTTTGAATATCAAACAATTTGCAATGCAAATTAATTGAATTAAAGGAGAATGAAACCATGTTAGAAAAAATGAAAGAACTTATTGCAGAGCAGTTAAATGCAGATGCGGATACAATCACATTAGAGACTTCTTTTAAAGAAGATTTAGGCGCAGATTCTTTAGATTTATTCGAATTAATCATGGCTTTAGAAGAAGAATACTCTGTTGAGATTCCACAGGAAGATTTAGAAAGCTTAATCACTGTTGGTGATGTAGTTGAGTATTTAAAAGGCAAAGGTGTAGAAGACTAATTCGCTGATACTACAACTGTATAGGATACTTACAGGGCAAAAACGAAAGTTTTTGCCCTTGACATGATTAGGAGAATTATAGAGAACGAATGTAACTTGCAGATAGCAACAGATAGGAGCAGATATGAGTAAAACAGCATTTATCTTCCCTGGACAGGGAGCACAGTATGTAGGCATGGGAAAAGATTTTTACGAAAACATTCCCGTATGTAAGGAAGTGTTTGAGATGGCAACAAAAGCTGCTGGCTTTTCCATTGAGGATATTTGTTTTGAGGAGAATGACAAAATAAATATTACAGAGTATACCCAGATTGCTATGCTGGCAACAGAGATTGCTATGTATAAGGCATTAGAAGAAAAAGGTATCAAACCGGATGTGACAGCAGGTCTCAGCTTAGGTGAATATGGTGCGTTGGCAGTAGCAGGTGTATTTTCGTTGGAGGATTCCTTTAAAGTAGTTCGCCAGAGAGGAATTTTAATGCAGAATGCAGTACCAGAAGGCGGTGCAATGACAGCAGTATTAGGACTTGATGGTGATGTAATTGCAAAGATTTGTGAGGAGACAGAAGGAATTGTTTCTGTTGCAAATTATAATTGTCCGGGACAAATTGTTATCACCGGAGAAGAAAAAGCAGTAGATGAAGCAGCAGAAAAATTAAAAGAAGCAGGCGCAAAGCGTTGTGTGAAATTAAATGTTAGTGGTCCGTTCCACTCTGCTATGTTAAAAGAAGCAGGCGAGAATTTAGGAAATGTAATTGATGAAGTGACAATTGGGGACATTCAGGTTCCTTATATTACAAACGTTACAGCTGATTATGTAACAGATAAAAATCAGGTCAAAGAAATGTTAATGAAGCAGGTTGCTTCTTCCGTAAAGTGGCAGCAGACAATTGAAAGAATGATTGCTGATGGTGTAGATACATTTATTGAAATTGGACCAGGTAAGACACTTGCAGGATTTATGCGCAAGATTGATAAGACCAAAAAGGTATATAACTTAGAAAAGTTAGAGGATTTGGATAAGATAACTGCAGCATTGGAAGGAGAAGCATAATGTTAAACGAGAAAATAGCACTAGTTACCGGCGCAAGCAGAGGAATTGGTAAGGCAATTGCCATAGCATTGGCAGAAGCAGGCGCAACGGTAGTGATTAATTATAATGGCTCAAAGGAACGTGCGGAGGAAGTTAAAGCTCAGATTGAAGGTAAGGGTGGAAAAGCCATTACATATCAATGTGATGTTTCTGATTTTGCAGCAGTTGAGAGCATGATGAAAGAATTAATAAAAGAATATGGTCAGATTGATATTCTTGTAAATAATGCAGGTATCACACGTGATAATCTGATTATGAAAATGAAAGA
>JBGVIB010000055.1:0-6888 GCA_045122835.1 Lachnospiraceae bacterium | reverse complement strand
GATTTGTAGCCGACCATGAGATGGTTGGTGGAATAGACTAAAAATTCGGGGCGATTGCCCCGGAATCAGTGACAAGAAAGTGAATAAGGTTGTGACAGAGAGTGAGAGTAAATCTGTGACAGCTCATGGAATTTTTAACATTATTATCATTAGATTATGTATCTGATAGATATAGGGAAATGATGTTATGGAACTGATATGGGTGGTGTGATAAAATGAAAAAAATAAAATTAGTTTATAGAAGAGGAGTAAGAGAGCAAATGAATAATACATATATCATTAGAGAGGCTGATTCAGATGATGCAGAGAAAATGATTTTATATCTGAATCAAGTAGGCGGAGAGTCTGATAATTTATTACATGGAGAAAATGAATTTATAGTTCCGATTGAAGGAGTAAGACGAAAATTGGCTATGAGTAAAGACTCAGAGAATAGTATTGTTTTGATAGCTCTTGATAACGAGCAGATTATTGCGAGAGCGGAATTAGAGGGATATTATGCAGCAAGAATTCGTCATAGGGCTAAATTTTCAATTTCAGTAAAAAAAGAGTATTGGAATCAAGGAATTGGAACAGAAATGTTAAAAAGAATTGTTGAGCAAGCGAATAAGATGAAGATTAGAATTATAGAACTGGAAGTAATTTCTGATAATGTAGGAGCTATTGCGTTGTATCATAAAATGGGATTTATTGATATAGGAACATATATAAATTATTTTTATGTAAATGAGAAGTTCAAAGATGCTATAGTCATGCAGAAAATATTATAGAATATAGGAAAATAGGAACGAAATGAATTTCATGACGTTGTAATGTTTGCTAACATTAGATAAAATCCAATAGAAAAGGTCCTACTGAACAAAATTTTCAGTAGGACCTTTTTAAAGTTGGATGGTAATATGAAAAATATTGTGTTATAATTTAAAAATGAGAGAGAAACATGGGAATTGACAGCAAAATGTAATGAATTTTTTCTCTTGAAAAACAAACCCTGTATAAGGAGGCATTATTATGAAATCTATTCGAATGAAAATTACGGTTGCTATTGTGGTATGTTCATTGATTACTGCATCTATTATCAGTTTGCTCAGTATTTCTGATACCAGAGATTTATCCAATGCAGCAGCCGAAAAGGAGCTGGTGTTAACCTGTGAGAATACGGGTGAAGAAATCGATGCCTTGATTTCCAGAATTGAGCAGTCTGTGGATACACTAAGCGATATTGCTATGAAAAGGATGGAGTTTTCCAGATTTAAAAACAATAATGCCTATGTAAGTAAATATACAAGTGACCTTTTGGAAGATTTTAATACTTTTGCTGAGCACACGGATGGTGCAATTACTGCTTATATACGTTATAATCCGGAATTTACGGAACCGACTTCGGGAATCTTTTTGACACGTAATGATACACAGTCTGCATTTGACAGTGTAACACCGACAGATTTTAGTATGTATGACCCGTCTGATGTAGCTCATGTAGGCTGGTATTACATTCCGGTAGCGAATAAGGCTCCTCTTTGGATGGATCCGTATTTAAATGCAAATATAAATGTTTATATGATTTCCTATGTAGTTCCTCTTTATGAAAATGGTACATCTGTTGGAATCATAGGAATGGATATTGATTTTAGTCAGTTAACATCTTTGGCAGATAAAGCGATTGCTTTCGATACAGGGTATTCTTTTATAGTAAGTTCCGCAGGTAATGTACTGTATCATAAAGAGATTGAGTCAGGTACTGATTTGGCGGAATACAATGGTGGAGAGCTGACTTCGGTTAAGAATTTTGTATTAGATGCTTCCAAGCAAGGAGAGACGTTGCGGTACAGCATCAACGGCGAGGAGAAATATTTGTCTTATGTGGAACTTAAGAATGGCATGAAGCTTGTATTAACAGCACCTGTAGAGGAAATTACAGCATCTGCAAATGCCCTTTCTGTTCAGATATTGATGTTCCTTGCTATGGGACTCGTGGTTGCTATAGTGCTTGGAGTTTTGATAGGAAGTACCATTGCAAAACCGATTAAACGAATTACAGAAATTATTAAGCAGACAGCACAGTTGGATTTTCAACGTGCAAAAGACATTGACAAATTAATGAAAAAACGTGATGAAACCGGTATTATGGCAAAGGCGGTAAATGAGATGCGTTCCGTCTTACGTGAATTGGTAGGAAACATGGAGCGCGTTAAAGACGATTTGATTGAAAACATGAAGCGTCTGGATGATGTGATGGGAGAAAACAATTCTATTTCAGAGGACAATTCTGCAACTACCCAGGAACTGGCAGCCAGTATGGAAGAGACTTCCGCCGGTGTAACCATGATTGTAAGCAATATTGACGCAATCCAGACAAATGCAGAAGAAATCCGTGAATTGTCCGAACGGGAACAGCAAGAATCGAGAGCTATTATGACCAGAGCGAGAGAGCTTCGTGATACTACGAGTTCTTCCAATGAGAAAGCAATGGGCATTTATGCAGATATGAGACAACGTACGGAAGAAGCAATCGAAAAATCTAAAGTTGTTGCAAAGATTAATGAATTGACGGATGATATTCGGAATATTTCTTCTCAGACAAATCTGTTGGCATTGAATGCCAATATTGAGGCCGCAAGAGCGGGAGAGGCCGGACGTGGTTTTGCTGTGGTTGCAACGGAAATCGGAGCACTGGCTAATCAAACATTCCGGACTGTAGACGGCATCAACGAGCTTGTAAAAGAGGTCAATGAAGCTGTCGTTAATATGACAGAATGCATTCAGGTCATTATGAATTTCCTGGAAGATACTGTAGTTACAGATTATAGTACCTTTGGTCAGGTAGGCGAACGTTACGAAAAGGATGCAGAAAGTTTTGCAGAATCGATGCAGCATATTTATTCTGAGATTTCTCAATTGAGTCATAAAATTACACAGATTGTGGATGCAATGGATAATGTAAACCGCACGATTACAGAGTCTGCTGATGGGGTAAATCTGATAGCGGAGAAATCCGGAGATGCGGTTAAAAAGACATTAGAAGGTTATGAGCATCTGCGAGAAAGTGAGACAAGCCTAAATCTTTTGAAGGAATTAATTGAAAAGTTTAATGTATAAGATACTGTTGGTAGCATAAAACAAGCGAAAGAATAGTGGGATAATGAAAGGAAATTGCTGATGAAATGGAAAAGCAATTGCTTTTTTGCAAAAGAGCTTGATAACATTTCCGTGATAACAAAATGATAACATTAGTTCAGCTACCCCATATACATTGGATAATTGAAGCTAATTGGTATCAAACCGTGCGAAAACTCCTAAACAGATTTGTTTAATACGAAAATGATTTTGGCGAGTTCGAGTAATCGCAAGTTAACATAGAGTATTCTGTATGGCAGGTAATCCAAGTGATTGTCTGCCATTCTCTATACTAGCTTTATTACCCTAAAATAGGTTGCCAATTAATTGCGCATTATCCTTCTGAATATTTTTGAAGATATGATAATAGTCTATTTCTCATTTCTATATCAGAGTTCTTATATTTCTCGATTAATTGAAATAATTCCGGCTCAGTATCTAATTTAATCAAATAGCTGTTCGGATTTGGATTATCAGTTTGTCCGGTAAGATAGGCAACTGATGTAGCCAGAACATCTGCCATGACCTGAATGACATGTATGGAAGGGGTGCGTTCGCCGGATTCATATCTTAAATAAGCAGGCTGCGACATTTGCATACGTCGGGCGGCTTCTTGTTTGGTGATGCCGAGTTTCTCACGGCAATTTATAAGTCGTTTACGGTCTAACGTGTTTGTGTTCATTTAAAAATTCTCCATTTCTAATTTTTATAAGCAAAGTATATCACATTTTTGTTGATTATACCAATGGTATACAAAGAAAAGGAGAGAAATAATGAGGATGGTATTAAGAGATAGTGAAATAGGGATATGTATAAGTGCATTAGATTTTTATTCGAGAATGTATATGGGACAATATGCTGAGATTGATTTTGAATTACGGCAGTACAGGTTTGATAGTGAATTTGATAATCAATATACGTTTGCTAGAAAACATATATATACTGCAATACGGAATTTAGTATTTTATGATAATAAAATAGCGGAGTGGGATTTGCACGATAGTTTGGGGATTTGGAGTGAAGGTACGGATGTACGTGCAAAAAATGCATATGACATGCAACAAGTAATCAGATATCATTATGCATGGTGCTGTAATCCAGAAGGCGGGATGGGAAGGAGTTTTGATGCACCATTATTTGGAGGAGAACTTAATCCGATAAAATGTGATTGTTCGAAAAACGAACAGGGTATAGTGATGAATGTTTCCAATATAGAAAAGGAACATCTAAGAATAATGATTGCAGCAGTGCAGATTTATTTGTGTTTACATACAATTCAAATAAATAAACTGATGAAATATTATACCCATGATGAAAATGCCTTAGAATTAGCATTGACAGTAGAAAAATTGTATGACAAGGATGAATGGGCAGGAACAAATCGTGTAAATGAAAAAATAAGCAGTCTGAAAAAAGTGATAATTAAGCTGGACGAATTAAATGTATCGGATAATAAATAATATGACGGAATATTTCGTGATTGTATTGACACCAAATATGACACCACATATAATATAGATAGGAGGCATGAAAATGTCTAAATGGAATAAACTAATAGAACGTATATGTAATTTATCGAAAGACCTTCGATTTGATGAATTACGAAAGGTATTGGAGAGTTGCGGATATGTGATGAATGCACCAAGGACAGGAAGCAGTCATTACACATTCAGAAAACAAGGCTGTCAACCTATTACAATACCGAAGCATGAACCGATTAAAAAAGTCTATGTAGAAATGGTAAGGCAGATTGTAGAAAGTGAGGCGAAGCGGAATGAAGACGCTGAATGATTATATGGCAATGTCCTATCGTATGGAAATAGTGGAAGATAAGGACGAAGGTGGCTTTGTGGTTTCTTATCCGGATTTGCCGGGATGCATTACATGTGGTGAGACGATTGAAAGTGCAGTGGCAAATGCGTTGGATGCTAAAAAAGCATGGATTGAAGCAGCTCTTGAGGATGGTATTGAGATTCATGAGCCGGACAGTTTGGAAGATTATTCTGGGCAATTTAAATTAAGATTACCGCGTAGTCTGCACAGAGCTTTAGCAGAGCACTCTCAGCGAGAAGGTGTTAGCATGAATCAATATTGTGTGTATCTTCTCTCAAAATACGATGCAGTGTATCTAAAATAAGAGTTATGGCAGTGAGGGTAAACTTGTAAGATAGGAATGCCGCAGAGAAATCTGCGGCATATATTCTATAGAGCTTTTAAGAGAGGATGAAATGATGAAGATACTAATTATAAATTGTAGTCCGGTTAGAAATGGTGCAACAGCAGAAATTTCAAGACTTGTCGGTGAATATACTAAGGCAGGTAACGATGTAAGAGAAGTATGCATTGATGATTATGATATAAAACTATGTAAAGGATGCCGAAAATGTCATACTACAGCTGAATGTTTTTGCAAATTTCGGATGAACGGAACCCCTGTCACGCTTCAGCGGTGTGAGGGGTTCGCATCATCGGTGTGTCAGGCGTTTACGCCTGCTTGTTGACAGGTGTAATGTTCCTCATATTCTTACCATTCATCTCGAGGCGATACGCCTCGCTGAGCAGTCTTGCCAGACAGGCTTCTGCATAAGTGTGTTCCTGGAACATATCGTACCAGGCTGAAACCGGTATCTGAGAAACCACAAGTGTGGATTTATGTGGATCTCTGCTGTCAAATACTTCAA
The DNA here is from genome assembly GCA_045122835.1 of Lachnospiraceae bacterium. Taxonomy (GTDB): domain Bacteria; phylum Bacillota; class Clostridia; order Lachnospirales; family Lachnospiraceae; genus JBGVMW01. The sequence goes on along the minus strand of JBGVIB010000055.1, from coordinate 1,090 downwards.
AGAGATTCCGGCATTTATTGATATCCAGATTCATCAATCCGAAGTCATCTACTGCCAACAGGTCATAGGCAGCCATCTGATTCAGCAGCTCCTGATAACCGTCAGTTTTCTCAGCTTTAGCTAACTCGTTGATGAGCTGGCTTGCCTTGATATATTTGACTGTTTTAAATTCACGCAGGGCACAGATGCAGAGCGCATTGGCAAGATAACTTTTGCCGGAACTGGTCTTACCAGTAATGATAAGATTTTTGCCCTGTTCTACCCACTTACACTTGGAAAGTTCCTCAATGACATGGGTATCAAGCATTCTTTCTGGGTCATAAATGCTGTCGTCAAAGTCTGCACCCGGGTATTTGAGGGTTGCTTTTTTGATAAAACGGTTCAGCTTTTTGTTGTAGCGTAAATCCCATTCGGCATCCACCAGCTTTTGGACTATCTGACGGAATGGAAGCAGGTCTGCATTGGGATTAAGCATTAATTCTTCCAACGCCTCAGCCATACCGGAGAAGCGCATGTTTTTGAGCTTATTGCAAAGTTCGTAGTCCTCAATGGACAGTTTATTTTCCATTAGCGGTAAACCTCCTTCCCTCTGAGATTATCATGAGCTGGAAGAGAAGTTTTCACTGCAGAATGCTCTGTATTCCGATTTGATTCATTCTTCAGCAGTTTTTTGAAATAGGAATACCGGCATGCGTTACTTTCCACACAGGTCTTTGCCAGTTCTTCTAGATGAAGGCGGGACTGGTTTGTACACATATGCAGAATGCCGTTACAGCTGTTATACGCCTGTTCTTCATGACTGGCAGCTATCAGGATGCGGTCAATCAGTTTAGCCATGTAAGGACCGATACTTGCTGCCCACCGGCGGTAATAATCACCATCCTTTGCGTTTACTTCCTTGTAGTACAAATGCTCGGGTTTCATGTGTTCTGGCTTTGTAATGTATTTCGGAAACTCTTTATAAGAACGGCGGTGTGTACAAATCAGCTTATTATTCTTATCACAGATACGGATTTCTCCAAGTGTTGCCTTCAGGATTGCAGGCTGGTTGTAATACGTGTACAATACTGAATAATAGTGGTCATCGTAC
>JBGVIB010000054.1:0-33927 GCA_045122835.1 Lachnospiraceae bacterium | reverse complement strand
GTTAAAAGAATTAGGTTGGACTGAATCAAGTACCATGGTTGAGCAGCCAGCATAATTTATAAATTTTGAAAACTTAAATTTGTTATAGGTGAAGTGCGCCCTTTTTTGGGCTACACGGAACTTTAGGTTTCATAGAAAAATTACTAAATCAAGATTAGGTGATGCAAAGTGTATCAACACATTTTTTAATACATATACATTGTTATGCATGTTAATATATAAAATGTTCACAATTAAGTCACAATTTTGTACCACCAGATACACAATTTATTCATATAATGTTATAATGCGTGTAAAATATAAAGCAAAAAGCGCAAAAGGAGGAATTCATTTGATAGAGGTGAAAGACTTAGTAAAGCGGTATGGTGATCATGTTGCGGTTGACCATTTGAGCTTTACTGTTGAGCAGGGGCAGATTTATGGTTTCTTAGGACCAAATGGTGCAGGAAAATCTACCACCATGAACATAATGACAGGTTACTTAGCAGCAACGGAAGGTACGGTTCTTGTCAATGGACATGATATTTTAGAGGAGCCGGAAGAGGCAAAAGCATGTATCGGTTACCTTCCGGAAATTCCACCTGTATATATGGATATGACGGTGCAGGAATATTTAAGCTTTGCAGCAGAATTAAAAAAAATCCCGAAGGCAGAGCGTGCAAAAGCAATTGATGCAGTAGTAACGAAAGTAAAATTGGCAGATGTACGAAAACGCCTGATTCGCAATTTGTCAAAGGGATATCGTCAGCGTGTGGGATTGGCACAGGCATTACTTGGATTCCCGCCAATCTTGATTTTAGATGAGCCGATGGTAGGCTTAGATCCGAAGCAGATTATTGAAATGCGCGAACTTATCAAAGAGCTTGCTAAGAAACATACAGTAATTTTAAGTTCCCATATCCTTTCAGAAATTAGTGCAGTCTGTGATCATATTATGATTATTGCACATGGTAAATTAGTGGCAAGTGATACGCCGGAACAGTTAGAAAGTAAGATGGGAACTTCTAATTATCTTACTTACATAATCAAAGGCGACAGGCCACATGTAAAAGAAATCTTTTATAAATTTAATAAGAAGATTTCCTATAAGATTAGAGAAAATGAGGATGGCACCTGTGCAGTGGATGTACAGAACAAAGGTAACAATGATTACAGAGAGGATATTTTCTATGCCTGTGCAGATGCAAAGTGTCCAATCTTAGAAATCAAGAGAGAAAATGCAACGTTAGAGGAAGTCTTCCTTGAGTTAACGACAGATAGAAAAAGTGTGAAAAGTAAGGAGGAATCATAATGACAGCGATATGGAAACGAGAATTTCAATCACATTTTCAATCCATGATTGGTTATGTTTTCGTGGCAGTGCTTATGGTGTTTTTTGGAATTTATTTTCTGGCATATAACATGATGAGTGGGTATCCGTATTTTTCTTATACTCTCAGCAGTTCTTTACTGGTGTTGGTTTTCGCAATTCCGGTATTGACCATGAAAAGCTTGTCGGAGGAAAGAAAGACAAAAACGGATCAGCTTTTGCTGACGGCACCAATTTCCGTTGGGAAAATTGTAATGGGTAAATATTTAGGAATGATATCCGTGTTTGCGATACCAATGTTATTTAGCTGCCTGTGCCCGATTGTGATTATGATGCAGGGAAACAGTTATCCAAAGGTAGATTATTCAACGATTCTGGCATTCTTTTTAGTGGGATGTGTTTATATTGCTATTGGAATGTTCATTTCTGCTTTGACAGAAAGCCAGGTAATTGCAGCGGTGGCATCCATCGGTATCTTGTTGGTGATACAGATGTGGAAAGGCATTGTTGGTTTGATTCCTACATCAGAGGTTGGTTCGTTGATTGGTTTTATTATTGTGCTGACAGTCGTTGTGTTTATCATTTTCAGCATGAACAAAAACTATATTATTGCAATTGCAATAGAGGCAATTGGTGTGCTTGCACTTCTTATTACCTATAATTTGAAAAGCAACATGTTTAGCAGTGCATTGCCAAATTTATTAGGAAAATTAAATTTTCTTGATTATTTTGATAATTTTGCATTTAATAATATCTTTGATGTGTCAGGTGTTGTATTTTATGTTTCTGTAAGTATGTTTTTTATTTTCCTGACCTCACAGGTATTGCAGAAACGAAGATGGAGTTAGGAGGTTGGCTATGAAAAAGACCACATTTACAAACAAATATTTCAAAAAAGGTACTTACAGTATAGGTCTTACAGCTGTAGTACTTGCAGTGGTAATTGTGATAAATCTTATTGCGGGAGAGCTACCTTCTAATATAAAAAATATAGATATTAGTTCCACTGATATTTATTCAATTACTGATACTACAAAAAATATATTAGATACGTTAGAGAAGGATGTTAAAATTGTAATTTTAGCACAGGAAAGCAATATAGACACAAGAATCACACGCTTTGTCGATATCTATAAGGATCAAAGTGATAAGGTTTCTGTTGAAATCATTGATCCAGTGCAGCATCCAACTGCACTGACTACCTATGAGGCAGAGGAAGATTCGGTAGTAGTATCTTGTGAATCAACTGGAAAATCACGTGCCATTGCCATGACAGATATTATTCAGTATGATGAGGAAACTTATTATTACTATGGAACTAAGGAGGAAACAGCATTTGATGGTGAAGGCCAGATAACCAGTGCCATTGATTATGTAACTAATAGTGGCAATCATATGGTATACACAACCTCCGGTCATGGGGAAGCGGAATTAGCAACTGGTATATCAGATGCATTAGAAAAACAGAATTTTACCGTATCTTCTGTGAATCTCTTAGCGGATGGTGGTATTCCGGATGATTGTGAATTGTTAATGATACATGGCATTACAAAGGATTTGGCAAAGGATGAATTAACTATGTTAAATTCTTACATGAATAAGGGTGGCAGTGCATATGTGATTCTTGGAGCAATTAATGGAGATACCCCAAATCTTGATAGCTTCCTCGAAACATATGGCTTAAAGATGGCAGAGGGCTACATTGTAGATACAAGCAGATATTATCAGAATGACCCATATACCTTCTTCCCTGTAGGAGATACTTCCCATGAAGCGTTCACCAATGTGGGAACGAATGATTATGCATTAATTTATGGTACACTGGGCTTAGAGAAGACATCAGAAGATAATACAGAAGTGGAAGCATTCCTGACTACATCCCAAAGCGCTTATGCAGTTACAGACAAGTCAGAAAAAAGTGGTACCTATATCCTGGGCGCAAGAGTGGAAAGATCTGTAAATTCGGCAAGCTTGAAGATGGACACCACAACAACAGGTGGAGATGCCACAACTGCAGGAAATGCAACAACAGACAGCGATGCTGACAGTGCAGAAACAATAGAGAACCCAATTGCACAGCTAACAGTACTGTCTTCTGCAAACTTTATTTCTGATACGATTATGAATCAATTCAGTAATCTGGCAAACTCAACTATATTTATGAATACAGTAACTGCTAATTTCGAAGATGTGGAAAATATTTCTATACCATCAAAGAGTCTAGAAATCCAGATGAACACAGTAGCAACAGGTGGTTTGTTCGGTATTGTTTTTGTAGCAATTATTCCGCTGGGTATGATCATTTGTGGATTCATTGTCTGGAGAAGACGTAGAAAGGCATAAGAAGTATAGAGTTTCGATCTGGTTATCTCGAAGGCGCTATGCTGTAAAAAGTGTTCGTAACTATTCAGAACAGGACTGTGCTGAATTGCACAGTCCATGTGAAATAGTAGTGGTAACCGGCAAAAATCCATCACAGCAGCTGATTCTGTATGGATTTTTGCATGTTATTATGAATGCAATTCATAATAACATTGGTAAGCGATGAAGGTACTGAATAGTTACAAGTGTTCAATAAATCGATAGAAAGAGGGACGCACAATTGAAGAAGAAGAAGTACAATTCCATGATAATCGCAGTAGCCGCTCTTGTTGTGGCAGGTGGAGCGTATCTGGGATTGACCAAGTATAATGATTACAAGGAGAAAAAAGAAGCAGAACAGGCATCTGCAGAGGCTGTAAATCAGACATATATCAACCAGATGGATACCATACAAAAGGTTGTGGTAAAAAATAGTTATGGTGAATACAGCTTTTCATTAAATGGTGAAAATTGGGTATATGACAAAGATAGCACATTTCCTGTAGATGAATCTTTACTTAACTCTATTGCATCCCAGGGTCAGGCGTTGACAGCGGTGAATGTGTATGAAGAAATTGATGAATTGTCTGCTTACGGATTAGATGAAGCGGCAATCCAGGTAACATTCACAGATGATACAGGAAAGTCTGCTGTAATATCCTATGGAAATGCAGTAAATGAGTATTACTATTGTAAAGAGGGAGAATCCGATCTGGTGTATACAGTAGATTCTACTTTATACAGTGAGCTGGATAAGGATTTAATGGATTTTGTATTGCTTGATACAATAGAAGGCATTGATGGAGATATTCTGGGATATACAGTAACCATGGATGGCGAGGAATACTATTTTGACAGTGAGACATCAACTACTACTCCTGAAGACGCAGAGGAAGAAGCAACAGAAGTAACTACATGGTATATCACTGTAGACGGTGTGCGAACAAAAATCGAAGATACAAATGCAATTGATTCTTTAGTCAGCCAGGTGAGCAGCATGACCTTTACAGAGTGTGTAGAGTACAATGCAGATGACAAGACAAAAGAGTCCTATGGTATGTTACAGCCGGCATGTGAGATTACGGTACATTATTTAGACAGTGATAGCAATGAATGCAGTTCTACTGTTGTAATTGGTAATGAAACAGAAGATGCATATTATGGCATGCTTAAGGATTCCAAGCTGATTAATTTAATATCAGATACCAGTGTAACAACTGTTATGGATGCGGTGAAGACGATAACGAAATAGAACAGTTTTTCTCAATAACAGAAAACCACTTGCATTCTTACACGAACAGGTATATACTGACAGACAGAAAAATAAATACATTCTTCAAGGCAGGGTGCAATTCCCTACCGGTGGTGACAGTCCACAAGCCTTCGGGTTGATTCGGCGCAATTCCGGAACCGACAGTATAGTCTGGATGAGAGAAGAAAAGATACTGTGTGTATATACATTATGTAGCACAAGGGATAGCTGTTATCTCTTGTGTGCATGTATGTTGTGGATAAAAAAGCCTTGAAGATGATTCTTTAAGGCTTTTTCTGTGGTGAATCAGGAAAGTAGTGGATTGTCAGAATTCTGATAATTCATAGAGGGTTAAGCAACACAGAACAGGCAAGAATGGAGAATAACATGGAACAAGACATTATATATATGAAACGGGCGTTGGAATTGGCGGCCAAAGGCCGTGGTTACACTAACCCCAACCCAATGGTGGGAGCTGTAATCGTAAAAAACGGAAAAATCATTGGTGAAGGCTATCATGAGCGTTGTGGTGAAGGTCATGCAGAAGTCAACGCTTTCCGTAATGCCACAGAAGATACTGAAGGTGCAGACATTTATGTCACGTTGGAGCCATGTTCCCACTATGGAAAAACACCTCCCTGCGCTGATTTAATTGTATCAAAGAAAATAAAACGTGCCGTAATCGGTGCCTTGGATCCGAATCCACTGGTCAGCGGACGAGGAATCGAAAGGCTGAAATCCGCAGGAATCGAAGTGGTAACTGGTGTATTAGCAGAGGAAAGTATCGCATTAAACGAAATTTTTATGAAATATATTCGGGCAAAAGAACCCTTTGTACTTGCCAAATGGGCAATGTCATTAGATGGAAAAATAGCCTGTCACACTGGGGATTCCCAATGGATTTCCTGCGTGGAATCCAGAAAGGAAGTACAAGAACTGAGACACCGGATGATGGGAATATTAGTAGGTGTGGACACAGTAATTGCCGACAACCCAAGATTGACCTGCCGCTTAGAAAACGGAAAAAATCCGGTACGTATCATAGCAGACAGCAAGCTTCGCATCCCCCTGGATGCCACGGTGTTAGATGGTAGTGTAAGAACCATTATTATTACCACAACCCAGGCACCGGAAGAAAAGCAGCAAGCATTACAGGAGATGCAGATAGAGCTCTTAATCTGTGACGGTGCAGACGGCAGAACCGATTTACTAAAGGCAATGAAGCAGTTAGGACAGATGGGAATAGACAGCATCCTGTTAGAAGGTGGTGGAAACCTGATGTTTTCGGCAATTCAGGCAGGTATTGTAGATAAAGTATGCTGTTACGTGGCACCAAAGATCATTGGCGGTGCAGATGCCAAGACCCCGGTAGAGGGAAGGGGATTTAGCAGCATGAAAGAAGTACTTGCGTTAGATGCTATGACAGTGAGAACCTGCGGAGATGATATTGTATTCGAAGGTTATCTGTAACTGTTAGGAAGCATTACCGGATTGTGCTGTATAGTTTGCTGAGAACGTGAAAGGCGTATGCAGAATCTGTTTTGTGATGTGATGCGGGCAGAGTTTTATCTGCTGCCGAGCATATAATTTATGAAGTAATGAATAGTTGCAGAAGTAAGGAGATAGAGTGTGTTTACAGGAATTATAGAGGAAATAGGCACATTGAAGGCACGGAAGGATGGGGCAAAATCATCTACCCTGACTATAGAAGCGAAGAAAGTCTTAGAGGATACTAGAATTGGCGACAGTATTGCAACCAACGGTGTTTGCTTAACCGTCACAGGCCTTCATGGAAACAGCTTTGACGCAGATGTAATGGCAGAGACAATCCGCCGAACTAATCTAGGTGAGTTAAAGCCAGGCAGTAGGTTGAATTTAGAGCGGGCATTAAGCTTAAATACCCGTCTGGGCGGTCATATCGTAAGCGGTCATATTGATGGAACCGGAATCATAAAATCTTATGAAAAGGAAGACAATGCTGTCTGGATTACGGTAGAAGCTTCCAGAAAAATTTTACATTATATAATAGAAAAAGGTTCCATTACCATAGATGGTGTCAGCCTGACCGTAGCTTATGTGGATGATTCGGTGTTTAAAGTATCCATTATCCCTCATACAGCAAGCGAGACAATCCTGTTGTCTAAAAAGCCAGGAGATTTAGTGAATTTAGAAAACGACATTATTGGCAAATATGTAGAAAAGCTGTTAAAACCGGCAGAACCGGAAGCGAAAAAAGATTCATTAAGCATGGAGTTTTTGTCCCAGCATGGATTTATTTAAATCAATTAGGATAAATTTAAAAATATCATTCACAGCTGGTAAGTTCACCAGATGTGATAGAGAGCGAGGAGATTATGAGCGAATTTAATACAACAGAAGAATTATTAGAAGAATTACGTGCAGGCCGCAACATCGTTTTATTAGATGATGAAAATCGCGAAAACGAAGGCGATGTCATTTGTGCAGCAGAACACGCTACCTTGGAAAATGTAAACTTCATGGCAAAATATGCCAGAGGCTTAATCTGCACTCCGATGTCAAGAGAGTACACAGAAAAATTAAGATTAAACCAGATGTGCTATGATAACACAGACAATCATTGTACCGCATTTACCGTATCTGTGGATCATGTAGACACCACAACAGGAATTTCTGCTTATGAAAGAGCTTATACAGCAAGAAAGCTTGTGGAAGAAGGAGCAAAGCCGGAGGATTTCAGAAGACCGGGACATATGTTCCCGCTGCAGGCTGTAGATGGGGGAACAGTAGAACGTAATGGTCATACGGAAGCAACTGTGGATCTGATGAAATTAGCAGGATTAAAGCCGGTAGGCTTATGCTGTGAAATCATGCGTGATGACGGAATGATGGCAAGAAAAGAAGACCTGTTGGCATTTGCAAAGGAACATGGTTTAAAAGTAGGAACCATTGCAGATTTAGTGCAGTATCGCAAGGAGCATGAACGTTTTGTGGAATGCGTAGAAAAAGCAACAATGCCTACAAAATACGGGGATTTTACTATTTATGGATATATCAATAAATTAAATGGCGAGCATCATATAGCATTGGTAAAAGGTGATGTTGCAGATGGTAAGCCGGTACTTTGCAGAGTGCATTCCGAGTGCCTTACAGGAGATGTATTTGGTTCTAAGCGTTGCGATTGTGGAGAGCAGTTTGATGCTGCCATGAAAATGATTGCAAAAGAAGGCAGAGGTGTGCTGTTATATCTTCGTCAGGAAGGCAGGGGTATTGGTCTTATCAACAAAATTCGTGCTTATGCACTGCAGGATAGTGGATACGATACTGTGGAAGCCAATGAAATGTTAGGTTTCCCTGCAGATGCCAGAGATTATACCATTGGCACACAGATTTTAGTGAATTTAGGAATACATGAAATACAGTTAATGACTAACAATCCATTGAAAATATCGGGATTAGAAGGCTACGGCTTATCCATCGTAGAGAGAATACCAATCCAGATGGAACTTGGCGAAAAGGATGCTTTTTATCTGCAGACAAAGCAGGAAAAAATGGGACATATGTTCAGTTATGATTACAAGCATCCAATTACTCACAAGAAATAAGAGCTTCATATCCTGCCACAGCATGCAGATTATATATATTATAGAAATGAATGTAATTCATGGTGACAATGGTAACTATGAGGGTATTGAACAGTTATCATTGAATTTTCAAGCATGTTTCGGTACAGGTATTATGAATACACAATCAAAAAATGGAGGAAAACAAAATGAACACATTAGAAGGAAAATTAACAGCCCAGGGAATGAAGGTTGGTATTGTAGTAGGACGTTTTAACGAATTTATCGGATCTAAGTTATTAGGTGGATGCCTAGATGGACTTGTGCGTCACGGTGTTAACGAAGATGATGTGACAGTAGCATGGGTGCCAGGTGCATTTGAAATCCCGTTAATTGCAAAGAAGATGGCAAAGAGTAGAAACTATGATGCAGTTATCTGTTTAGGAGCAGTGATCCGCGGTGCAACCTCACATTACGATTATGTTTGTGCAGAAGTGTCTAAAGGAATTGCCAGTGTATCTTTAGAAACAGAGGTGCCGGTACTTTTCGGTGTAGTTACCACAGACAACATTGAGCAGGCAATTGAAAGAGCAGGCACAAAGAGTGGTAACAAAGGATATGACTGTGCAGTAAGTGCAATTGAAATGGTTAATTTAATGAAGAACTTTTAAGGAGAAAATCAAGAAAAGATTTTTGTATAGATAAGATGATTCATTAAGATAATATTGTAAAAAAGTGCCAATAAAACGGCACTTTTTTACGTATATATTGTTATTTTTAGGAAAAAACTCAAGAATTCTTGAAATAAAAGGCTCAAAAGTGTATGATTATTTTATAAAGTGAAGCATGGAAATCATTTTAAGGGTGTACTAGAGCTTATTTTGGGTAATTTAAGTGTTGATAGTACATTCCTTGCGCAGATGGGGGAAGGCGGAAAATAATGTTTGAAATGCAAAAAATAAAAGCGTTTGTTTTAGACGCAGTAAATGGAAAAGGGCAAATAGAAGAATCCTTTAAATACGGAATGGTGATTGAAATTACCAGGATTTTACATATTGTTTTGTTTTTAATATTTGGCTTTATGCACATATTGCCTGCTTGTTTATATCATTTGTGCAGTATTTTCTGGTATTCCATTGCTAAACAGATGGTAACAAAGGGAAAATACATGAGGTCCTTTTATATGTCCTATATAGAGATTATGTTGAATACATACATAATGACATATTTGTTTGGCAGAGAATGTGGATTTTACTTATATAATATGTTAATTGTGCCATTAGCATTTTATTTGTCATATACTCATGAAGGAGTATGGAATCGATTTTTAAAGCCTTTTTTGCTGGGCGGTCTTTCATTTTTGGAATTTGTAATTATGTACATGGGAGCAGATAATTTTTCTGGTCTTTTCGCACTGACAGGAGGAAGACTGAATTTCTTCTATATATTAAATACATTTATTGTATTTGCTTCCATGGTGTTGTTTGTTACTTGTTTTGTGGCTGAGATTAATGGAAGGCAACATAAGTTGCAACAGCAGAATGAAGAATTAGAAAAGCTTGCTAATTATGATCCGCTTACCGGGCTACAGAATCGTCGCAGCATGCGGCAGAAGATAAAGTTATGTCGGTTTGAACGTAAAGAGTTTGCTCTGATTTTAGCTGATATTGATGATTTTAAAATGGTAAATGATACCTACGGTCATGACTGTGGAGATATGATTCTTCGTAATGTAGCCAGAATAATAATGGATACTTGTACGGATGGCTGTTTTGGTTCGAGATGGGGAGGGGAAGAGTTTCTTATTCTGGTTCCAGGGCAGTTAGAAGATGGTGTGCATATTGCAGAAGAGATTCGTTGTAAGATTGCAGATAGCTGTTTTCAATATGAAGGAGTGGATATTCCATGTACGATGACATTAGGAGTGGCTACTTATCATCAGAAGGAAACAATTGAAAAGGCAACATCAAGGGCGGATGCAAGGTTGTACTACGGCAAAAATCATGGCAAGAATTGTGTAGTTTCACAGGATGAGGAATAAAGATATCTGGTAACTATTCAGAACCAGGACAATACAAGCTTGTATTGTGCTGAACTGCACAGTCCGTATGAAAACGTAGTGGCAGCAGGCCAAAATCCATCACCGTAGGTGATTCTGCATGGATTTTGGCTCGTAACTATGAGGGTACTGAATAGTTACGATATCTGTATATGAGAGGGAAAGGAATTAGTATGATTATAGCAGATTGCCATGTGCATTCAGAATTTTCAGCAGATTCGGATACACCAATGGAGAGGCAGATAGAGCAGGCAATTCAGTCTGGATTAAAAATTTTAACATTTACGGATCATTATGATTTGGATTTTCCTAAGTTAGATGGGCAGGATTTCCTATTTGATATACCAGAGTATTTTGATAAAATTACAAGCATGAGACAGCGGTATGAAGGAAAGATTCAGATTCGGTATGGAATAGAGCTTGGTATACAGCCTCATTTGGGTATGGAATGCCACAAAATTAGTGAACTGTATGATTGGGATTTTATTATTGCATCTACACATTTGATATTTGGGTTAGATCCATATTACAAAGAGGTGTTTGAAAAGTATACAGAGAAGGAATGCTATGAAGAATATTTTAGGTTGACATATGAAAATATGAAAACGTTTTCAGAATATTCAACTTATGGGCACTTAGATTATATAGTTCGGTATGGACCGAATAAAAACAGGGAGTATTCCTACGAGAGATATAAAGAGTGGATTGATAAGTGTCTGATGCATCTGATTGAACAAGGCAAAGCATTGGAGGTCAATACCTCTGGTTATCGTTCCGGTCTTGGATATGCCAATCCGCAAGCAGATGTGTTAGTACGTTACCGGGAATTAGGGGGGGAGCTACTCACCATCGGTTCGGACAGCCATGCACCTGAACAGATTGCTTATGATTTTAAACGGGCAGAACAGATGTTAAAAGAGGCAGGCTTCAAATATTATGCCGTTTATCATAAGCGTCAACCGGAACTGTTTAAGTTATAGATAAATTTAGTAGTTTGTTCGGTGCGTTCAGAAAAATATTCTGCGTGGTTTATCCTGAATATCAACACGCTCTGGTGAGGAATAGATGGTGAAAAAAGTTGTCTTTGCGTAATGTTTGTGATAAGATTATATTTATATGGGTATTGATGGTAAACACAAGTGATATATTAATACAGTTAAGGAGGAAGTTATGAATAAGGCTGAGATACGGAACATGCTGAATGAAAAGGGACAGCAACAGCTTTTAAGATTTGAAAATGAGTTAAGCGATAGCGATAGAAAAGATTTATATGCACAAATTTCTGGGATGGACTGGGATTTTGAAAGAATTTTATCTAAGCATCAGGCTGGGGATGTGAAACGTGGAAAGATTGAGCCGTTAGGTGCATTAGAAATAGATGAAATTGAAGCAAGAAGAACAGAATTTGAAGCAGCTGGTATTGAAGCATTAAAAGCAGAGAAAGTAGGGGCTGTTCTTTTGGCAGGTGGACAGGGAACCCGCCTTGGGTTGGATAAGCCAAAGGGCATGTTGAATGTTGGTATTCATAAGGAGTTATATTTGTTTGAATGCCTGATTAATAATATTTTAGATGTTGTGAAGATAACAGGACATTATATTCCACTATACATAATGACAAGTGTGAAGAATAATGATGAAACTGTGTTATTTTTTGAGGAACATAATTATTTTGGATATAATCCGGAGTATGTTGGTTTCTTTGTGCAGGAGATGGCACCATCTGTGGATTATAACGGTAAAGTATATTTAGAGGAGAAAGGAAAAATTTCCTTGTCACCAAATGGAAATGGTGGTTGGTTTACCTCTCTTGCAAAAGCCGGTTATTTAGCGGAGATGAAAGAAAAAAATATAGAATGGCTCAATGTATTTTCTGTGGATAATGTGTTACAGCGCATCAATGATCCATGTTTTGTGGGAGCAACGATTTTATCCGGTTGTGATACCGGAGCAAAAGTAGTTCGTAAGGCAGCACCGGACGAACGTGTTGGTGTCCTTTGCTTAGAAGATGGTAAGCCTTCTATTGTAGAATACTATGAAATGACTGACGAGATGATTCATTCAAAGAAGGAAAATGGTGATTTGCTGTATAACTTTGGTGTTACATTGAATTATTTATTTAAAGTCAGCAAGTTAGAGGAAATCATGAATAATAATATGCCGGCTCATGTTGTGGAGAAGAAGATTCCATATGTGGATGACAATGGCGATACCATTAAGCCGGAGACTCCAAACGGATACAAATTTGAACAGCTTGTATTGGATATGATTCATATGATGGATGATTGCTTATCTTACGAGGTTGTACGATGCAAAGAATTTGCACCTATCAAAAACAAAGAAGGTGTGGATTCCTTAGAAACAGCACGGATTTTAATGAAAGAAAACGGAATTGATTTTTAATAAAAAAGTGGTATCAGCACACAGCTGATACCACTTTTTTAGTGCGCATTTACCGTAGGGCGTCCAATGGAATCATATATGATTTCAGTTCCCTTAAATGCATCTGTATTGTAGCAGTTTCGTCCATCTAAAATAATTGCATGTTTCATTAAATCAGAGTACTTATGCACGTCAAATGTTTTGATTTCATCCCATTCTGTAAAAATAAAGCAGATGTCCGCATCCTTCAATGCTTCTTCAATGGTGTCACAATAAGTAATTTCTGTAGGATAGTATCTCTTATAATTTTCCACAGCCACCGGATCCCAAGCTTTAATAATCGCTTCATCATCTAAAAAGATTGGTATATTCACAAGAGATGGTGCTTCCCGTAAATCATCTGTTCCAGGTTTGAAAGCTAGTCCTAATACAGCAATTGTAAGTCCGACAAAGGAATCATAGTAACGTTTTGATTTTTTTATTAAGCGGATTTTTTGGGAGTCATTTACCTCAATAGCTGCTTTAATGGTTTTAATTTCTTTGTCGTAGTAATTTGATATCCAATGAAGGGATTTGGTGTCCTTAGGAAAACAGGACCCACCATAACCAATTCCGGATTTTAAAAATTTATCTCCAATTCTGGGGTCAAGTCCCATTCCACCAGCAACAGATTCGATATCTGCCCCTACAAGCTCGCAGAGATTTGCAATCTCATTAATATAGGATATCTTAAGGGCAAGAAAATCATTAGAAGCATATTTAATCATTTCAGCGCTTCTCCTGTTGGTCACAACAAATGGCTGGTGGAACTTACGATACACCTCTAACAGCACATTTTTTGCATGTTCAGACTCTACACCAAGTACAATACGAGAGGCGTGGAGAGTGTCATGGATAGCAGTACCTTGTGATAAAAATTCTGGGTTTGATGCAACTTCAACATTGACCGGATGAGCCAGCTTTGAGTGTAACAATGTTTCCACCTTGTCGTTAGTTCCAATAGGAACAGTAGATTTCACCACAACGATACAATCACGTTCCACACTTTCAGCAATTTCTCTCACCACTTGATAGACATAAGTTAAATTACAGGAACCATCCTTTTTTTCTGGCGTTCCCACACCAATGAAGATAACCTCAGCATCCTTATAAGCTTTTTTATAATCTGCTGTAAAAGTCAGATTGGAAAGGCAGCTTTGCATAAGATGCTCCAGTCCAGGTTCATAAATTGTCGGATAACCATTCCGTAGACGTTCTAATTTTTTTTCATCAATATCTACACAGGTGACATGATGGCCAATACTAGCTAAACAGACACCTGTTACTAATCCCACATAGCCGGTTCCGGCAACTGCAATATTCATATATTTGTCCCATGCATTTCCTATCCATGATTTTACATAGATGTGGAAAATGCAAAATCCTTTCTTTTTAAATACATAATCAAGCATTGATACATTGTTATGGTAGCATAAGTTATAAAAAAATGATACAAATTTTTTGCGGTTCATGAAAAAATAAGAAATCCTTTGGAAAAAGGGTAGTTCCTTAAGAGAAACTCTGCTATAATTGAAAAAAGAAGTTGCAGGCAAAAATCCATTATTATAGGTGAATTCTGCAAATTGAAGAAAACTCCGATTAGATTTTGCTTGTAACCTTGATGTAATTCAGGGTACACACTGACGATGAAAGTGAGTTGATTGGATATGGAAAAGCCGCGTCTGTTAGTTACGGCATCCACCTTTCCTAGAT
The DNA here is from genome assembly GCA_045122835.1 of Lachnospiraceae bacterium. Lineage (GTDB taxonomy): Bacteria > Bacillota > Clostridia > Lachnospirales > Lachnospiraceae > JBGVMW01. Next base: position 19,273 of record JBGVIB010000054.1, on the reverse strand, counting down.
GGAAAGGAGATACGGAGCCGCGGTTTGTGTTAGATTTATGTAAAAAATTGACAGCGTATTTTGATGTTACTGTGCTGGTTCCTGCGGCACCTGGGGCTGCTAGGAAAGAAATGTTAGAGGGTGTTTCCGTTATTCGGTATCATTATTTTCCGGTGCATAAGTGGGAGACACTCTGCTATCCGGGAGCAATTGTGCCAAGAATCCGGGAGAAAAAAGTTCGTGTGCTGTTAGTGCCATTTTTGTTCTTTGCACTTTGGTGGAAGATAGGACGGATGAAGAAACAATTTGATATTGTTCATGCTCACTGGCTCATTCCACAGGGAATCGTGCAGTCCTTTCACAACATGCCATACCTGGTAACGGGACATGGAGGAGATGTAACTTCATTGAATGTCAGCTTTATGAAGACATTGAAAAAGAGGTGTATCAAAAAAGCGGGGGCGGTAACGGCTGTTTCTGATGCCTTGTTGTCCACGATGAATGACATTTGTCCGAAAGAGCAAGGGGCTGTGATCTCTATGGGTTGTGATATGGAACGGTTCGGAGTACAGTTTCATGTGGAAAATTATTTTGGGCAAGGTAAAGAACAAGTTGTTTTGTTTGTTGGGAGGCTGGCAGAGAAGAAAGGTGTTACTTATCTGATTGAAGCAATGAAAGAAGTGGATGCAAAGCTTGTGATTGTAGGTGATGGTAATTTGTATGAACCATTATTTACACAAGCTTCAGATGCCTTTTCTGGTCAGGTGCTTGCACCGGAGGAAAAGCCAGAGAATGATGGCTGGAAAATACGTTTCCTCGGTGCTAAAACCCATGAAGAATTGAAGACGATATATGCTTCCGCTGATGTATTTGCCATGCCTTCTGTCACAGCAAAGGATGGAGATAAGGAAGGTTTTGGTGTTGTGATGTTAGAAGCCATGGCATCAGGTCTTGTAGTAGCGGCCAGTGATTCCGGAGGAATCACAGATGTAATACGGGACGGAGAAAATGGCCTGTTGATGGAAGAAAAAAACAGCCATGATATTGCGGAGAAGCTGAACAGGTTGCTAACTAGGAAAGAATTATATAAAAGTTTGCAAAGAAAAGCTTATGCTACAGCACAGCGGTACGATTATGGTGAGATTGCAGAATCCTATCATAAGTTGTTAATGGGAGTTATGAAGCATGACAGAACTTAATGAGAAAAAAATAGCATTGAATTATATTTATTTAAGCAAGCATCACAGCGGAGGAAAAGATCAGGTAGGTTTAAATTTATTAAAGGGATTGTATGAAAATGGGATGACAAAGCAGATGGTGGTTATCTGTTATCCATTTTCCGTAGATACCATCAGAAAAATAGCTCCTGACATTCGAATTATTACAGTAAAGGGAAAGGGAGGGGGCAGTGAACTGAAGCGCATGTTTCAGGTGAGTATGACCAATACCTTTCAAATTCCTAAGGTTGTAAAGAAACATGGAATTGAAGTTATGTATCATTTAAGTTATAATAATGGGTTGAGGAAACAACCTGCAAAAACTGTTATGGTACCCCATGATATTAAGCAGATTGCCCACAGAAAATTAGCAAATGTGACGGTTCCATGGTACAAATATATTTTGTATCGAATAATGTATGGGTTAGATTACCGCCATAATGATAAAATTGTGGCAATTAGTGAGTTTGATAAGAATGAAATGTACCAGTATTATGGAAAATATAAGGATAAAATTATCCGTATTTACAATCCGGTTTGTGCAGAACAGAGGGAAATAGTAACAGAAAAAGAACCTTTTATTATGGCAATGAACTTGCAGTTTCATCACAAAAATATCATTACATTGTTAAAAGCGTATGAAAAAATTATGGACAAAATAACGGAGAATCTCTATCTGGTGGGAAACGTTCCGGAACGTGTTTCGTATCTTAAGGAATATGTGAAAGAACATCATATGGAAGAACGTGTTATTTTTACAGGATTTGTATCGGATGAGCAGGTTGTGGAAATGCTTTCAAGAACAAGGTTATACGTCAATCCCACGCTGTTTGAAGGATTTGGAATGCCTGCGGTTGAAGCAATGATATATGGAGCCCCTACATTGTTGTCAGGAATTCCAGCCAACCGTGAGGTAACAAAAGGCCTTGTGGATTATTATGAGCCCCCAGAGGACGATACAACCTTAGCAAATGCTATATTGCAGGCACTGGCTAATCCTGTGTCAGGGGAAAAATTAAAGAAAAATGCCAATGCTATGTTGAAAGCTTATCATTATCAGAAAATAGCAGAGGAATATTATAGACTCTTTTTAAATATGGTAGGAAAGAAAAAATGATTACAATGATAACAAATCTGTATCATGGGAATTCTTATGTAAAAAATCTGGTGACTATGGCAGAAGAAAATGTAAAGCTGCTCCAAAGGAAATATCCTGGGGAAAAGGCAGAGTATCTTTTTATTAACGACAGTCCTGAGGATACTGTTACCTTGCCGGACAGCCCAATTTTATCAATAAAAGAAGTACCGAACGAAAAGAACCAGGGAATACATGGCGCAAAGGTGAAGGCGTTAGAAGAAGCAATGGGTGAGTATGTGTTGTTTCTTGATCAGGATGATAAGATTATGCCGGACTGTCTGCTTGCACATTACGAAAATATGCCAGACATAGATGTATCCGTCAGCAATGGTTACCGAGTATATGGAGACCGATTAGAGCCACTGTACAGCAGAAAACTGGCGAAGAAAATGCTCCATCATAAATGGTGTTATATTTATGGAACGGATTTGATTTTTTCCATGGGACAGTGTATGATTCGTAAGAGCGCCATACCGGATTATTGGAAAGAACACATTTTACAGGTAAATGGCTCAGATGATTTTTACCTGTGGCTTTGTATGTTTGGTGAAGGAAAAGGTTTTCGATTTTTGGAGAAAGCCTTGTATAACCACATGGAAACCAAGATTAATTACTCCAATGACAAAGAAAAAATGGATGCATCTTATGAAAAAATGTGTGAATTATTGTCCGGGAATCCAGCCATTGCATCAAAGGACATTGCAGTGTTGAAAAAAAGGCTGATTTATAAGCGTTTGTGCCAGAATCCAAAGGTGTCTCAAGGGAAGAAATTGGTAGTTGGTATAAGCAACTTAAAAACAATATTTACCGTATTGCTTTATAAGATAGGTGGATACCATTAATCATAATATTGCAAAAATTGAAAAAATATGTTTAAATGAAGAAAGCTGATTATTTTACAGAATGGAAAACCTATGGATAAACGTAGAAAGTGAGGATGACGTACATGAAACGATATGGAGTAGTCATGGCCGGTGGTGGAGGTACCAGATTCTGGCCATTATCCAGACAGAAGATGCCGAAGCAGTTATTGAATCTGACAGGAAGGGATTTGATGGTAAATGAAACCATTGACAGACTTTCAGGCACAGTGGATAAAGACAACATCTTTATTGTAACGAATAAAGATCAAGTGGCTACCATGAAAGAGGCTACGGTGGAGCGTATTCAGCCGAATCATATTTTATCGGAGCCAGCAGCAAGAAATACAGCAGCATGTATTGGTTATGCGGCTTTAGAAATTGTAAAAAAATATGGTGATGGTATTATGGTCATCACACCTTCTGATGCATATATAAAAAATACAGAGGCATTTACAGAAGTTCTGAAGACAGCCGTTCAGGTAGCTGAGGAGACTGATAAATTAATTACAGTTGGTATTACGCCAACATTTCCATCTACCGGATATGGATATATCAAGTATGATAAAAATGAAGCAGGCGTAGCAAAGGAAGTTCAGGAATTTAAAGAAAAACCGGATTTGGCTACAGCAAAGTCATATTTAGCCAGCGGTAATTATGTATGGAACAGTGGTATGTTTATCTGGAAAGCCTCTGTTATATTAAAGAATTTTGAGCGTTTTATACCACGTGTATACCGTGAATTAGAAAAAATTGGCGAAGCAATGGGTACCGATAAGGAATATGATGTGATAAATGAGGTGTATCCAAACATCAGGAGCATTTCTATTGACTATGGTATTATGGAGCAGTCCGAAGATGTGTTGGTAGTTCCTGGAGAATTCGGCTGGAGTGATGTGGGAAGCTGGGATATGTTAGGAGTCTTGCATGAAGCCGATGAAGATGGTAATATAATTGTTGGTGATAAGATTACTATTAATTCTTCTGATATTGTTGGATACTCCAGCGGCAGATTGATTGCAGCAGTGGATGTATCTCATTTAGTTATCGTAGAGACAGATGATGTCGTTTTAGTCTGCGATAAGAGTAAAGCACAGAATGTTAAGTTAGTAGTAGAGGAACTAAAAAAACAGGGAAGAAATGAACTGTTATAGTTATATTGTATAGAAAGAAAGGTAAGAAGAAATGGAACAGAATATCAAAGAGCGTTATGATTTATGGTGTGAGGATGCATATTTTGATGAAGATACTAGAGCGGAATTAAAGGCATTAGCAGGTAATGAAGCTGAAATTGCAGAACGTTTTTATCGTGATTTAGAGTTTGGTACAGGTGGACTTCGTGGAATCATTGGTGCAGGTACTAACCGTATGAACATTTACACAGTAAGAAAAGCAACACAGGGGCTTGCGAATTTCATATGTAAAGAAGGTGCACAGGACAAAGGTGTAGCAATTGCATTTGACTCAAGAAGAATGTCTACAGAGTTTGCAACAGAAGCAGCTTGCTGTCTTGCTGCAAATGGCATTAAGGCATACGTTTTTGATTCTCTTCGTCCAACACCGGAATTATCTTTTGCTGTTCGCGAATTAGGATGTACAGCTGGTATTGTAGTGACAGCAAGTCACAATCCACCGGAATATAATGGATATAAGGTATACTGGGAAGATGGTGCACAGGTTACAGCACCAAAGGATACTCAGATTATCGATGAAGTTAATAAAGTAGCAGATTACTCAGAAGTAAAGACTATGTCTGTAGAAGATGCAAAAGCAGCAGGTTTATTTACTGTAATCGGCAGTGAAATTGATGACGCTTACATGGCAGCATTAAAGAAACAGGTAGTAAATCCGGACGTAATAAAGAAGATGGGTAAGGATGTAAAGGTTGTTTACACTCCACTTCACGGAACAGGAAATATTCCTGCACGCCGTATCTTAAAAGAGATTGGTTTTGAAAATGTATTTGTTGTTCCTGAGCAGGAATTACCAGATGGCAACTTCCCAACAGTAGGTTATCCGAATCCGGAAGATGCAGCAGTATTTGAATTGGCTTTAAAGATTGCAGAAAAAGAAGATGCAGACGTAGTATTGGCAACTGATCCGGATGCAGACCGTTTAGGCGTTTACGCAAAGGATTCTAAGACTGGAAAATACATGTCCTTTACTGGAAATATGTCTGGTATGCTGATTTGTGAGTACTTATTAGATCAGAGAAAAGAAAAAGGTATTCTTCCAGAGAATGGTGCATTAATTAAGACTATTGTTTCTACAAACATGGCAGATGCAGTAGCAAAAGAATACAACTTAAAGTTAATCGAGACATTAACAGGATTTAAGTATATTGGAGAGCAGATTAAGTTCTTTGAGCAGCAGAACACATATGAATATCAGTTTGGCTTTGAAGAAAGCTATGGTTGTCTTGTAGGTACTCATGCAAGAGATAAGGATGCTATTGTAGCAGTTATGAGTCTTTGTGAAGCAGCAGCTTACTATAAGACAAAAGGTCTTACATTGTGGGATCAGATGATGTGCATCTATGAAAAATATGGTTACTACAAAGAAGGCCTTGCTACAAAGACATTAAAGGGTATGGAAGGTGCTGCAAAGATTAAAGAAATGATGGAAGAAATGCGTAAGAATCCACCAAAGAAGATTGGTGAATATGACGTATTGAAAGCCAGAGATTACAAGTTTGATGTAATCGAAGATATGAAGACTGGCGAAAAGACAAAAACAGGACTGCCAGAATCTAACGTATTGTATTATGACTTAAATGATGATGCATGGTTCTGCGTAAGACCATCCGGTACAGAACCAAAGATTAAGTATTATTTTGGTGTAAAAGGAGCAACTTTTGAAGATGCAGAAAGCAAGTTAGCATCCTTAACAGAAGCAGCACTTAGTTTATAATTAAGAATTTGACCTGAGAACTTCCAGAGCGTGTTTGAAAGAATTTCAAACACGCTCTAGTGTGCAAATATAAGGTATTGGCATGGCAGAAGAGTTCTCAGGTTTTTCTTAAAATATAAGTATTTACCTATAGAGGTGGTCGTTTGACTGCATATGATAAAGTAGGTAGTTAGGAAGCAATGCCATGGTATGGCAGAATAGAGGTTTGTATGGGAAAATATTTTGGAACAGACGGCTTTCGTGGAGAAGCAAATGTAGATCTTACTGTAGAGCATGCATATAAAGTAGGGAGATTTTTAGGCTATTATTATGGAAAAAATCATAGATGTAAAGTAGCCATTGGAAAAGATACAAGAAGAAGCAGCTATATGTTTGAGTATTCATTAGTTGCAGGGTTGACTGCTTCAGGTGCAGATGTATATCTTTTGCATGTTACTACAACACCAAGTGTATCCTACGTGGTACGGACAGAAGATTTTGATTGTGGCATTATGATATCAGCAAGTCACAATCCTTTTTATGACAATGGTATTAAGGTAATCAACGGAAAAGGTGAGAAATTAGAAGAATCCGTGATTGATGAAATAGAACGCTATTTAGATGGGGAAATGGATGAAATACCATTTGCAACAAAAGAAAATATCGGAAGTACAACAGATTATGTAATGGGTAGAAATCGTTATGTAGGATATCTCATTTCATTGGCAACCCGTTCTTTCAAAAATATGAGAGTTGGCTTGGATACTTCTAACGGAAGTGCATGGCAGATTGCAAAAAGTATCTTTGATGCATTAGGTGCAGAGACTTATGTGATTAATAATACACCAAATGGCACCAATATCAATACAAACTGCGGTTCTACTCATATCAATGTGCTGCAGCAGTTTGTAAAGGAAAAGGGCTTGGATGTAGGATTTGCTTATGATGGAGATGCAGACCGTTGTATGGCAGTTGATGAAAAGGGAAATGTGATAGATGGAGATGCCATTCTGTATCTGTGCGGTTGCTATATGAAGGAAAACGGTCAGCTAGATACCAATACAGTAGTGACTACTATTATGTCTAATATTGGTCTTTATAAGGCGTTTGATAAAGCTGGTATTGCTTATGAAAAAACGGCGGTTGGTGATAAGTATGTATATGAAAATATGTCTAAAAATGGACATCGCTTAGGCGGAGAGCAGTCTGGTCACATTATATTTTCAAAATATGCAACCACAGGTGATGGTATTTTAACCTCTTTGAAGATTATGGAAGTAATGTTAGAAAAGAAGGAAAGGTTATCAAAGCTGACAGAAGAACTGACTATTTATCCACAGGTATTAAAAAATGTAAGGGTAAAAGATAAAAAGGCAGCAAGAGCAGATGAAGATGTGCAGGCTGCTGTGGACCATGTGGCAGAATGTTTAGGTGAGGATGGAAGAATTCTGGTGAGAGAAAGCGGCACAGAGCCAGTGATTCGTGTCATGGTAGAAGCAGGAGATAAAGAATTGTGTGAGCAGTATGTCGATGAAGTGATTTCCGTTTTGGAAAGGAAACAACATGTACAGTAAGAAAAATTAGGAGTTATCATGCATAGATTAGCAATTGTGGTTCCTTGTTACAATGAGGAGGAAGTATTTCCTGAAACAAGCAAACGTCTGACAGAGGTGTTAAAAGAATTAATCGAGAAAAAGAAAATAGCAGAGGATAGTTTCGCGCTTTATGTCAATGATGGAAGCAGGGACCGTACTTGGGAATTAATTGAACAGGAATATTCGGCAAATCCGTATGCCTGTGGTTTGAAGCTGGCTGGCAATGTGGGGCATCAGAATGCGTTGTTGTCTGGTCTCACATATGTAAAAGAGTATGTAGATATCTCAATTTCTATCGATGCAGATCTTCAGGATGACGTAAATGTTATTGAGGAAATGGTGGATAAATATATAGAAGGGTATGATGTTGTGTATGGTGTCCGTAACAATCGTGATACAGATACTTTCTTTAAACGAAATACAGCCCTGGCTTTTTACAAAATGATGCAGCTTATGGGGGTAAAATCCGTATACAACCACGCCGATTACCGTTTATTGAGCAAGCGTGCCATGGAGCAGCTTACTCTGTATAAGGAGCAGAATTTATTTTTAAGAGGAATTGTGCCATTAATAGGCTATAAATCTACTTCTGTGTATTATAAAAGAGCAGAACGATTTGCGGGAGAAAGTAAGTATCCGCTTAAGAAAATGATAAGCTTTGCTGTGGATGGTATTACATCCTTTAGTACAAAACCATTAAGTCTGATTGTAGGACTAGGATTTATCCTGGTTATCTGCAGTGTGATAGGTGTTCTATATATTTTAATACGCAGTCTTCTTGGTGACAGTACCCTTGTACAAGGCTGGAGTTCTCTTATGATATCGATTTGGCTGATTGGAGGCGTTCAGCTTCTTTGCCTGGGTGTTGTGGGAGAGTATATTGGTAAAATTTACATGGAAGTAAAAGAACGTCCTCGTTTTAACGTGGAGACGGTATTGTTACATGATAAGGAGCAGGAAACAGGGTTATAGCGATACAACGTGACCAATTTTAAGAAACAAAGGGTGTAAGCATATTTTTGAATGTGCTTGCACCCTTTGTTTAAATAATAATTAACCATCTTGGCAATAACTGCTTAAAATCAAAGTGCAGGAAGTTGTAAGGTGGCAAAAAATTAACTTGACAGAAAGATTGAAAAAGAGTATGCTGAATTTACTATTAGATATTTACTTAAATAGTGATTCGGGAATTCCATACAGATATGTAACGGTTCAATTTTGTATAATGTTATACAAAAGGTAATAGAAGTAAATTTCCTAACCGTTACATCTTTATCTAAGAAAATTCTACAATGTTCCAGACACTATTGCGAAATCATACAGGTGGAGCAATATTCTCAAAAAAGTCTGGCATTCATATGAATCCCAAAAAATAAGAACCTTAAAATGTTTTAGATATGCTTTAAACGACTTACATTAGCAAACTTCCTATAATGTTTTGATACATTCATAATTAAAAGCAAAATTCAATCGAAATATGCTTTGTTCTATATAGAAATCATACGGAGAGGGGGATAGGAATCATAACATAAGAATTGGCGGGTAAAAAAATAAGTCTGTAAACAGAAGAATGAAGGGAGAAGGTTTTTATGATGAAAAAAATTTTTAATTATTGTGTTAAAAAAATAGTGGCTTTTGCCTGCATTACAGCTATCGCATTGGCGGCAGTGCAGACAGCGGGAGTGGGAACGTATTCCAGGGTAATAGACGCAGAAGCAGCAGATGCCGTATATGTAGTGGAAAATTTGAAAAATGAACTGGGAGTGTCTAAAAGTCTTAATAAGCTTAATGCTTCAGGAACCTCAAATGATGATTTGATAAAAGCTACCAAAGGTTTCTTAGACAAATACGATAGAAGTATTATCTTCGACCAGGAAACAAATAAATTTTATTATGCTTCCGGTAGTAAAAGTGCAAGTAGCACCAACACGTTCCGGACGGCAGGATATGAATTGACCTTTAAAATAGGCTCAGACACATATAAGGTTGATGTTTTGAGAATTCCCAATAGTAGCAAAAATCCTGAAAGCATAATATCAGGCAGATACGATCTGAAGATTGTAGCGGAAGCCAAAAGTGATGGAATGACCTATAACTTGTTCTGTGTCAGTATGGATGCGCTGGATACAATATTTGCAAATAGAGATTTAGATTTTTCCTCTCTTTTTTATTCATCACGGTCAACTTTAACAATGACAGGAAATGCGTATCTTGTCAAATGCGTGAATGGCAAGCAGAAGGCATGGCTTAATGCAGATGCAAAAGGGAAAGCCACAGAAGGAGGTACCAGTTCTGCCCTGGCACATACTGCTTCCGAGGCAAAAGGATTTAATATGGGAATTACAACAGAGAATTACTTTAATAAAATCATGAAGCTTAAGCCGAATACCTATAATGTGTATACAAACAAAGTAACATTAGCCAATGGCTCTACATCAGGGGCATATTATCCATCTATGAACAGCAGCAATTTATATTATTATATCAACGGTAACAGTTCAGAAGCTGTGTATAATGTAAAATTCACAGGAACTTCCAAAAAATCAGCAGCAGCGGCAGAAACAGATGAAGAAAATGACTTTGATTTGCTGTATGGAGGACTGGATGTTACAACGAAAGAGAAATTGGCAGTAATTAATGAGAACTTAAATCCAGCTCCGGATGAAAATGGAGTAGCAGCAACACTACTGCAAGAGGGTAAAGATTTTGCTGATGGTACATTTAAAGTAATTGCTGAAAAGGAAAGTAACAAGAATTATGATAGCAGTACAGAGATAAAAAATAAGGGTGGTACCTATACAAGCAATGCCCCTTTATTGAGCAGCACCCAGAGCTATTCCATAAGACCTTACATTACAGATACATACACCAGCAAATTAGAAATCAGAGCAGGATTTAAGGTGAATAATCTTGAGCATGGTTCTATAATCGCAATTACACCATTTGCAAAGGCTGTAAAAAATTCTGCACAGCCGGATAAAAGTGGTATTATGAGTGACCGGTATGACCAGACAAATGTTTTGTATCTGATAGCAGATAAAGAAGCACCAAAGAGAGCAGATGACGTCGTTGAGGTGGTTGTTGAAGACAATATAAGATATTGCCGCTTTAAGATAAAGGATTCTGGCAGCGGTATAAAAAGCGCCGTGTATTGCAATACATCACTTGCCATACGAAATGGTAACAACACAACGAATAGTTATGGCATCACAAGAGATACCAGTGCATATGTGTATATAGATACTTCAACTGTATCAGTAGGCCAGGAGATAGCAGTTACCCTAAAGGATAATGTGGGGAACGAAGCAACGGTATCTGTTACAATCCCAGGCAATGGACTGCGTTATTGGGATAGAGGAGTTAATGTCTATAATGAATTTGAAATAACATCAAATCCAACATCGGCTTTTTTAATAGCAAATGGATATGCAAGAAAATATTATACATTTAATGGGTGGAAGTTCATGGATGGTTCTTTTATAGGAAATGTAGTACAACCCGGGGTAACCATGAATTGTTCCGGTATCAGCAATCTGGATGCCCAGTGGAGCGCCAACACATACACAATAGTTTTTCATAGTAATGCACCGACAGCTTGTAGTACAAAGGATTTGGGCCTCATTAATGGTCAATCCGGATTTGACAGAGATATAGAAAAAACAGCACAATTTACTGGAAATGGCAGTGTAAGCTGTGATGTCAGTCTGCCGGGATATGAGTTTCAGGGGTGGTTTAGTAATGCAGAATGTACAGTTAACAGCTTTGGCAGTGAACTGGCTTACAGCGCAGAGGGGATTGAATGTGGTATAGAACCTGATGAGCAGGGAAAAATTCACCTTTATGCAAAATGGGAACCGGTGTATGTTGGTATTGCCTTTCATTTAAACAAACCGGAAAATGGTGTAAATCATACAGTTACCTCATCGTCAAATCCATCTTTTATTGCTGGTTCTGATTATATAATTGCAAAATTTGATTCTACAATAACAGGTGTTCCAACAGCACAATTAACAGGTTGGCATGATGCAAAAACGGATGCAGCCACATTGGTTAGCTGGTTTAGCAATTCACAACGAAGTGCTCCAGGCAATTGTCTTAGTGAAGGTAGCAAGTTGGATTACGCATTAATTGGTAACCCGGATATATATGGCAGAATTATTACATTTTATGCTCAATGGGATCCGAATACATATACGATTCAGTATGAAAGTAATCCACCAGACAATGCTTCTACAACAGATTCCAGTATATGGGGCTGGAGCCAGACGGTCCAGACCATCACATATGATGTTCCTGCATATTTACAAGCGTTAGATTTAAATACGCCATCCATAGGAGAAAAAACAGATGTGCTTCCAGGTTATACATGGCTCTACTGGCAGACTGATAATGGAACAACATATACTAATCAGGATTACATAGTAAATTTGACATCTCATAACCATGAGATAATTACATTGTATGCCCAGTGGCAACCCAACATTTATACCATTTATTATCATGCAAACAAACCTACAAAAGAAAATAATACCCATGAAGCGTCAGCATCTCCTGTGATACGATATAAGAATTTAATGTCAACAGATAAAATAGTTGTAACTATGGTGTGGGATAGCCAGTTTTATACAAAGGTACCAACTGTTTCTTTGACTGGCTGGCATGCAAGATATGATGCAGCTGGTGTTATTGATGCCTGGTATTCGGGAAAAAATTATAAAAATTCAGGGAATCGGGTAAGCAATGATGGAACCTTTAACTATAAAACAGTAGGCTATCCAGGTAATAAAAATTTCTATGCCCAGTGGCAGGCAAATTGGTATTATGTTTGTTATAATGCCAATGGACAAGATTCTGTCATAAAAGGCAATATTCAGAACGAAAAGAGTATGTCAACACAGGTGGAAGAACAAGAGCGGTATATGACAGAACATGCTTATACAGATACCTTTGAAAAGTGCGTTCAAAGTAGCATGCGAAACAGCAGAAACACAAGAATCCATATTTATGATTTGGAAGAAAACATAGCGGGAAGCCGATTTATCCGTTATGATGAAGGTGTGGCAGATAAGCAGGAGGAGCACTTCACCAACAATGAAAAAGAGCAGCAACCAGAATACAGCACAGGTGAGTATGATAAGTATGGACTGCCAGGTGTAGCAGTATCCTATCTGAAACGTAACACTACCTGGAAGACGAAATATGATTACGACTTCTTAGGTTGGGATATAGACATTGCCCATAAAGATGATGGAACACGCCAATGTAAATATAATGAAGGAGCAGTGATAGAGAATCTGACAACCACACATCGAGGCAGAGTTGCTATGTATGCCTTCTGGAATGCATTTCCGAATTATGATAGCGTGAAAGATACCGCACACTTTAGTGTATATGAGGGCGCCGATATTACGATGCAAATGTTAAAGGAGAAAGTACAGATATGGGATAAGGAGGAGGAATGCATATCTGACAAGGTTGTAATTGAAGAAATTGTCTATATAGATGGCAGTAAAGTTACAAATCCGAAAGCCGACTATCTTCTTGACACTGGTGCAGATAAAATTGGCGAATACCAGGTTACTTTTAGTGTAACTGATAATCGGGGGGATAAGACATATCTCACCACTCTAGGAAGGATTGAATTCAATCATGAACCAGTGCTTGCTGATTTAGAGGGGCGCTACTTTTATTTAGAAAATATCAAGGAACTGACAACAGAACAGGAATATGAATTGTTAATGCGTGGCGTTGTGCGGACAGATGTGGAGGATGATGCATATAAAATGCAGAAATTCCTGCAGAAGGATGATTTGTTCTTGGGAAGAGTGGAGTCGTATATTGGTTTTGGACAGAATGAGTGGTATCAGGAAATACTCACAAGGAATGAGGTCTGGGAATTTCCAGTGTTGGAGAGACAAAAGGGATTGGAACTTTTGCAGAAAGACATGAAGACATTGACACAGTTGGAAGGAGATACAGGAAAAACTTTTTCTTATGTATGCTACACAAATGATAGTTTTAAGAAGCAAAGCAATAAGAAGGGGGATATAACCATAGTGGATACTGCAAATGATGATTCGATTCCTGAAAATACTACCAGAAAAAGAGTACGGTTTATCAGTAACGATTATCTCGACACATTGCCGGAAGATTGGCAGGATAATGAAAAAAGAGAAAAATTAGAGGAAAGCCTTAAGAAATTTGGAGCAGAGTAAGTACAGCCATATGAATATACTAAAATTCTGTATTCAACAATAACAGTTTTCAACTGAATTTTTTAGATTTTAATTTAGATATTTCCATCATATAGGGTAATGATTTTAACTTTTATTATAATTTCTGTGAATTTACAACAAATAAAAAAAAGGGTAGCATTTTACTTGAAAACATGTATAATAGAAATAGTTCTAAAAGAATGATGATCAGTTCGATTAGTATCCCCGTGATAAGTAAAGTGAACAGGAAATGGGACATAGGAAAGGAAAGGCGCATAATTTTTTGATTATGTAACGTTGGGGAGCGTTAAGCCGGGTGTTGGAATGAGAGAAAAGTATGAATCATTATCTTTGGCTGCATTAAAAGATGTGGCAAAAGCCAGAGGTTTGAAAGGAATTTCTACCATGAAGAAAGCGGACTTGGTAGACCGTATGGTAGCAGAGGACGAAAAAGAGGAAGCCCAGAAAGCGAAGACGGCACCAGTGAAAGCAGAAGTAACAAAAGCAGAAGTAGCAAGAACTCCAGCACGAGCGGAAGCACCGAGAACGCCAGTGAGAGCAGAGAGTACAAGAACATACGAGAAAAAGGATGCACCTAGATACACTGCTGTGCGAGAAGAACGTAGAGAAGGTCCAAACAGACCAGATACTAGAAAAGTGGTAGAATTGACACCGGAAGAAATTGCACGCCTTGACAGTGGTATTACAGCAAATGGTATTTTAGAAGTAAAAGACGATGGATTTGGATTCATACGTTCTGATAATTATATGCCAGGTGAGAACGATGTATATGTGGCTCCAGCCCAGATTCGCCGCTTTAATTTAAAGACGGGAGATATTATCATAGGAAATACAAAGGTACGTCTCCAGACAGAAAAATTCAGTGCATTACTGTACATAAAATCTGTTAATGGTTTTCCACCAGAGGAGATTGCAAAGCGTAGAAATTTTGAAGATATGACACCGATTTTCCCTCATGAGCGTCTGCACTTAGAGGTTCCGGGAGGCAGTGTGGCAAATCGTATTGTGGATTTAATTTCTCCAATCGGTAAAGGACAGCGTGGTATGATTGTTGCCCAGCCAAAGGTAGGTAAGACAACATTGTTAAAGGAAATTGCGAAGTCTATCAGCAAAAATCATCCGGATATGCATATGATTATTCTATTGATTGATGAGCGTCCGGAGGAAGTAACAGATATTAAAGAAGATGTTGCAGGACCAAATGTAGAAGTAATCTATTCTACCTTTGATGAATTACCAGAGCATCATAAGCGTGTATCAGAAATGGTAATTGAGCGTGCAAAACGTTTGGTAGAGCAGGGGGAAGATGTTGTTATTCTACTTGACAGTATTACACGACTGACAAGAGCGTATAACATTGTTACACCACCAAGTGGACGTACTTTATCCGGTGGTCTGGATCCGGCTGCATTATATATGCCAAAGAGAATTTTCGGTGCGGCAAGATGTATGCGTGAGGGTGGAAGCCTTACTATTCTTGCCACAGCTCTTGTTGACACAGGAAGTAAGATGGATGACGTGGTATTTGAAGAATTCAAGGGAACCGGTAACATGGAATTAGTACTTGACCGTAACATAGCTGAAAAGAGAATTTTCCCAGCTATTGATATTATGAAATCCGGCACAAGACGAGAAGATTTACTGCTTACGCAAGATGAGTTGGCAGCTGTGACAAATATGCGTCGCGGATTCAGTGGTGCGAAGCCAGACGAGGCAGTGGAATCTATCTTAAACATGTTCCTCAGAACAAGAAGCAACAGAGAATTTGTGGAATATATGAAAAAACATAAATTTATGTAAGAAATCACTTGCATGTGTACTTATAATATGATATAATATGAAAGCTGTTTAAAAACGAGATTGATACTTATCGGTTCCATGTAAGAGTAGGGACAATAAGTATCGTGTGTGTGAGGTGAATGTAATGAGAGAAGGAATCCATCCAGATTATTATCAGGCAACTGTGACTTGTAACTGTGGTAACACATTTGTAACAGGTTCTACAAAGGAGAACATCCATGTTGAAATCTGTTCTAAATGTCATCCATTCTACACAGGTCAGCAGAAAGCTGCTAAAGCTCGTGGACGTATCGAACAGTTCAACAAGAGATACGGTGTTGAGAGCAAATAAATGGAAGGCTGCGTGATGCAGTAGTTTTCATGCATGCGGGAGCTGTTGCAAGACGAGAAATTGTTTTGTGACAGCTCTTTTTGTGTACTAGAGCGTGCTTGAAAATTGTTTCCTGCAAGATATGCGTTCCACTTTGTGGTGAATTTGCTATAAACTTAGTAGGATAAATTTGTTATAAAAACAATGTCCACGTAAGAAGGAGGCCCAGGATGAAATCATCAGGTATTGGTGGTCAGGCAGTCATGGAAGGCATTATGATGAAAAATAAAGAGTATTATGCTGTCGCTGTCCGAAAACCAAGTGGAGAAATTATTGTGAAAAAGGAGCGTTATGAAGGCGTTGCCCTATTTTCAGTTATCCAGAAAATACCCCTTATAAGAGGTGTGTTTAACTTTATTGATTCTTTGTGTTTAGGGATGTCAACACTCACTTATTCCTCTGAATTTTATATAGAAGACGAGGAACCAACTGAATTTGATAAAAAACTTGAAAAAATCCTTGGAAATAAAGCAGATAAAATTATCACAGGAATAACGGTAGCCATATCCATTGTTCTGGCACTGGTTATTTTTATGATGATTCCATTTGGAGCTGCGGAGTTACTTCGTAAGGTGATATCGGCAACCTGGCTGGTGAATCTGGCTGAAGGATTAATCCGCATGGTGATATTTTTATTATATATTAGCCTGATTTCTAAGATGGAAGATATTCAGCGAGTGTTTATGTACCATGGAGCTGAGCATAAATGTATTAATTGTATTGAACATGGTATGGAACTAAATGTAGATAATGTTTTAAAAAGCTCTAAAGAGCATAAGCGTTGTGGAACCAGCTTTTTGCTGATAGTTATGTTTATCAGTATTCTTGTATTTATGTTTGTAACATCAGACTCGAAGGTGATTCGTCTCTTACTGCGTCTGGTATTGATTCCGGTGATTGCCGGTGTATCTTATGAGTTTCTTCGGCTTGCAGGTAATCATGATAACGTGATAGTTTCTGTTTTAAGTAAACCAGGAATGATGTTACAGGGAATGACAACAAGAGAGCCGGATGCTCCTATGGTAGAGGTTGCTATTGCAGCAGTGGAAGCAGTCTTTGATTGGAGAGGCTACTTGAGAGAGAATTTTGCGGACTGGAAAGACGAAGAACTAGAAAAAGATAGCAAAATGGTATTAAATAATAAGCAAGTCACTGTTGACAATATCTCCGATTCAGAGGAAAATGAGGAAAATGAACCTCCAATTTCTACGGAGAAACAGTTACAGGAATATCTAGAAGATGACAAAAAAGAATTTATCAATATTATGCCGGAAGACAACGATATAATAACAGGACTTCCAGCGCCGGAAATACTTTATGCAGTTTACACGGAAAATAACACCATTAAGCTGAAATGGAGTAAAATTAAAAGTGCAGATAGTTATGTCATCTATCGCCAGAATGAAGACACCAACAGTTATTCCATTTATCAGGATGTGAAGAAATGCACATTTGAGGATAAGGAAATAGAGGAAGGTGTTATTTACTACTATAAGATAAGAGCCATTGCTGTCCGCAATGGAAAGACACTGGTAAGTCATTTCTCTCCGATTGAGCATGGCGGATATGATGGGCGTGTGAAATCGAAGTATTAGAGGACGATTCAGAATGGAGAAGTATATGACAATTGATGCCGTATATAGAGCTGGCGTGGCGAAGTTAGAAGCTGTTGGTGTTACCGATGCTACCATGGATGCCTGGATATTGTTAGAATACGTGACAGGCATGGACAGAACCAGATTTTTTATGGAGAAGCAAAAAGAAATGCCGGAGGCACAGAAGGCAGAGTATGAGGCACTGATTCATAAACGTGCAGAAAGAATTCCCGTTCAGTATCTTACAGGAGAGCAGGAATTTATGGGACTGAATTTTAAAGTCAATGAGCATGTGTTAGTGCCAAGACAGGATACAGAGGTTCTTGTGGAAGAAGCATTAAAGCGGTGTAGTCCGGACATGAGGGTTCTTGATATGTGTACCGGTTCTGGTTGCATTGCCATTAGTATTGCCAAATTAGGGAAAGTACAGGTTACTGCCGTGGACATATCAACAGATGCACTGTGTGTGGCTGTGGATAACAGTAAGAAAAATAAAGTTTTTGTGGATTTTAGAGAAAGTAACCTGTTTGATAAGGTACCGGAACGCTACCAGATGATTGTTTCCAATCCGCCATACATCAGAACGGATATAATAGAAACACTTTCCCCGGAGGTGCGGGAGCATGAACCAATGTTAGCCCTTGACGGAGCCGAAGATGGCCTGTATTTTTATAAAGAAATAACAAAACAGGCGACAGAACATCTGACAGATGGAGGATGGCTGTTGTATGAAATCGGTCATGATCAGGGCGAAGATGTAAAGGCAATTATGTTGGAAGCATTTTCGGAGGTGACAGTGATAAAGGATTTGGCAGGACTTAACAGAGTTGTGGTTGGCTGTTATAAGAAGTAGGAGTTGCGAATAATACAGTACACTAGGAAAGAATGAGAGGTCGATTATGTTTGATAAGTTAGAAGATTTATTGATACGTTATGAAGAAATTATGAGTACGCTGCAGGAGCCGGATGTGGCAAATGACCAGAACCGTTTTCGCAAACTGATGAAGGAACAGAATGATTTGCTACCCATTGTGGAGGCATACAAAGAGTATAGACAGGCAAAGCAGAACATAGAAGACAGCCTTGCTATGTTAGAAGAGGAAAGTGACGAAGAACTTCGCGAGCTTGCCAAGGAGGAATTAAATGAGTCTAAGGCGAGAGTGGAAGAGTTAGAGCGTGAATTAAAGATTCTTCTTCTTCCAAAAGATCCCAACGATGACAAGAACGTTATTGTGGAAATTCGTGCAGGTGCAGGTGGAGAAGAGGCGGCATTATTTGCTGCAGAAATCTATAGGATGTATGTGCATTATGTTGAGTCAAGAGGTTGGAAAGTGGAACTTCTAGAAGCCGATGAGACCGGCATTGGTGGAATGAAAAACATTGAATTCATGGTAAAGGGACAGGGAGCATACTCTATATTGAAGTATGAGTCAGGGGTACACCGGGTACAGCGTGTGCCAGAGACAGAATCCCAGGGACGTATCCAGACCTCCACCTGTTCTGTTGCAGTTATGCCGGAAGCTGAGGAAGTGGATGTACAAATTGATGAAAAGGACATTCGTATTGATGTTATGCGTGCTTCCGGAAATGGTGG
>JBGVIB010000053.1:0-4728 GCA_045122835.1 Lachnospiraceae bacterium | reverse complement strand
ACGAGCCGCTTTTAGTGGAGGTGAAATCCACTCCCTAGGGAGACTTAGGCATGAGGGCCACACCCCGAATGTCTTAGTCGTACTTGGGAGTTAGTTCACCGGAACGTTGGCTTCGGTCTGCGTGGAATATGCCATGCCAGCAAGTGGCTCTCCTGCAGTGTAAGTCTGAGTTGCCCCTGGGAGCCCCTTCCGCCAATTCACGGACGGGTAGCGACCATGATTCAACGCCCCCCACAAACCAGAATTTGCCCCTTTTTCACGCAAAAAGAGAAGCAGCACTCGAAAATACCGCTTCCCATTTTGGATATAATCTATAAATCACGCACCCTACGAATTACGATTCGCACGCTTTCTCATAGTAGGGTCAAGAATTTTCTTACGAATACGAAGATTTTCAGGAGTAACCTCCAATAATTCATCCGTATCAATAAAATCAAGAGCCTCCTCAAGACTTAATACTCTAGGTGGAGTCAGACGGAGAGCTTCGTCAGCACTAGAAGAACGAGTATTGGTAAGATGCTTTGTCTTACACACATTCAACTCGATATCCTCAGCCTTGCCGTTCTGTCCAACAACCATACCAGCGTAAACCTTTTGGCCAGGTCCAATGAACAGGGTACCACGCTCCTGAGCGTTGTACAGACCGTAAGTAATCGCCTCACCAGCTTCAAACGCAATAAGAGAACCCTGCTTACGATACTGAATGTCACCTTTGTAAGGACCATATCCATCAAAAATCGTATTCATGATACCATTACCCTTAGTATCTGTTAAAAAGTCACCACGATATCCAATTAGACCACGGGAAGGAATCTTGAACTCAAGACGAGTATAGCCGCCCTGACCAGCCCCCATGTTTTGCAATTCGCCCTTACGCTGGCTTAACTTTTCAATGACAACACCGGAGAATTCATCCGGTACATCAATAACAGCCACTTCCATAGGCTCTAATAATTTTCCGTTTTCATCATGCTGGTATAATACTTCGGCCTTACTTACCGCAAATTCAAAGCCTTCACGACGCATATTTTCAATTAAAACAGAAAGATGAAGCTCACCACGTCCGGAAACCTTGAAAGAATCAGCATTTTCAGTTTCCTCAACACGGAGAGAAACGTCTGTGTTCAATTCACGTAAGAGACGGTCTCTTATGTGACGGGAAGTAACAAATTTACCTTCCTGTCCGGCTAATGGACTGTCATTTACAATAAAGTGCATAGCAATCGTAGGCTCAGAAATCTTCTGGAATGGAATTGCTTCCGGATTTTCAGGGGAGCAGATGGTATCACCAATGTGGATATCAGAAATACCGGCAATTGCTACGATTGAACCAACAGAAGCTTCCGTTACTTCCACTTTGTTCAAGCCATCAAATTCATAAAGCTTACTGATTTTTACTCGCTGTTTCTTATCTGGTTCATGAGCATTTACCATGACAGCATCCTGATTTACGCGGATAACACCATTATCAACTTTACCAACACCGATACGTCCAATATATTCATTGTAATCAATGGTACTGATTAATACCTGTGTGCCAGCCTCCGGGTTACCTTCCGGTGCTGGTATATGAGAAAGAATGGTTTCGAATAAAGGCTTCATGTCCTTCTTTTCATCTGCTAAATCTAACATGGCATAACCAGATTTTGCAGAAGCAAAGATAAACGGACAGTCAAGCTGTTCTTCAGAAGCATCTAAGTCCATTAACAGTTCTAATACTTCATCAATTACTTCATCCGGGCGAGCCTCCGGTCTGTCGACCTTATTAATACATACGATAACAGATAAATCTAATTCCAAAGCTTTTTTCAATACAAATTTTGTCTGAGGCATTGGTCCTTCAAAGGCATCAACTACTAAAACAACACCATCTACCATTTTTAAGACACGTTCTACCTCACCGCCGAAATCAGCATGTCCAGGAGTGTCAATAATATTGATTTTTGTGTCCTTGTAGGCAATAGCTGTGTTTTTGGATAAAATAGTGATACCACGTTCGCGTTCGATATCATTAGAATCCATGACACGTTCTGCAACCTCCTGGTTCGTACGGAATACGCCACTCTGCTTCAATAATTCATCAACTAAAGTAGTTTTACCGTGGTCAACGTGTGCGATAATGGCAATGTTACGGATGTCTTCTCTTTTCATGATAATGTTCCTTTCTTCGATTTACTACATCACATATGAAATGATTGTCGTCATATTCAACATAAAGAATTTGTAAATTGTTCATTTATGATGTATTTGTTGTGCATTGTTTCATATACACATGTATTAAATTTAGTACGTTTTATGGATACAGTTCTTTTCAAGTCTGTCCGATATATATAAAGTATGCGTTTGCATTGTACAGAATTAACATGTAGAAATTGGAAAAATTATACATTTAAGCATAAGTTACATATCACATGTTAATAAGTAGAAAAGACCGTCAAGTACATAGTCTATCATAAAATGATGATTTTACAAGTGTTTTTTTTATTTTTTGGTTCTAAACGAAAAAATCCTGCATATACTTAATTGTGTGAACCACAAGAAGAAGGGAGAACTATATATGACAGATAAGGTAATTGAAAACAATCAGGTTGTAATCATGGGAGAAATTGTGAGTGGATTTACTTATAGCCATGATGTGTTCGGAGAGGGATTTTATATGGTAGATATCCGAGTACAGCGTTTAAGTGACTGTGTGGATATTATTCCGATTATGATTTCTGAACGCCTGGTGGATGTTAAACAGGATTACCGGGGCGCCTATGTACAGATTATGGGTCAGTTCCGTTCCTACAACAGACATGAGGAGAAAAAGAACCGATTGGTATTATCCGTATTTGCAAGAGAGATTGAGTTTACAGAGGAGTTAAGTGAGGGAAGTAAAACAAACCAGATTTTCCTGGATGGATATATCTGTAAAAATCCGGTTTATCGTAAGACACCGCTTGGAAGGGAAATAGCGGACTTGTTGATTGCAGTCAACCGCCCATATGGCAAATCAGATTACATACCTTGTATCTGCTGGGGCAGAAATGCAAGATTTGCGTCAGAGTTTGAAGTGGGAGGCCATATTCAGATATGGGGCCGCATTCAGAGCCGGGAATATATGAAGAAAATTAGTGAGGAAGAAAGTGAAAAAAGAGTTGCTTACGAAGTTTCTGTTAGCAAGTTAGATTATGAAATGATGTAGGTTTTGTTACAAAAATATTAAATAATGATTGCATTTTTACATTGCCAATGTTATAATCTGAAACTATGACAAGTAAATTTCATATAAAATGCCAGTACATACAAGTTCTGGGGAATATGAAAAATAGAAAATAACAGGTAGCATATGTGCTGGCTGTATGAGGTGTAAAATGGGACGTATCAGAATTTACTGCGGTGACGGAAAAGGAAAGACAGCAGCCGTAATTGGGCAAGGATTACAATATGCAGATCAGGGAAAGATAGTTTTCATGATTCAGTTTTTAAAGGGAAAATCTGAAACGAAGTTGTTAAATCGTCTGGAACCTGAAATGAAATGTTTCTGTTTTGAAAAAGCTGAGGTGCCTTATGAAGAATTAAATGAGGCTGAGCGTAAAGAAGAAAATATGAATGTCATTAATGCTTTGAATTTTGCCAGAAAAGTATTATCAACAGGGGAATGTGATGTGCTGATTCTGGATGAGTTATTAGGCGTTTTGGATAATCAGATTATTACATTGGAACAAGTAAAAGAGCTATTGGAGTGTAAGCAGGAGAGTCAGGAAATTTTACTGACTGGTAATTCCATCAAAGATACATTAGTTAGTCTGGCGGATGAAGTATATGAGATACAATGTATGAAGTAGAAACAGAATTAAGAGTTGACAAGGGAAATGAGAAATGCTATTCTTAACTTGTCATATGAATATGGCAGCGGATATAGATGATAGTTATTTGCTGCAAATGATAGAGGTCGCATGATTCATGAGTATGCTGAAGGATGTTGCAGGACAGAAGAATTCAGTTGAAAGGGGAAAGTGCCGAAAGAATACAGATTCTGCAGTTTGTATTCTTGGGCATAGATTTAAGAAATCTATGACTGTCATCTTGAATACTCAAGATGGTGCGCTATCTGAAGAATTTTGAATGAAGATGTTCTTTGGGAATTGGCGTACTGTCAATTCCCATTTTTTATATACTAGGAAATAATAGGGACTTGTGCTAAAGTATAGTGGTTGATGTTTCTGGTATATAAAAATATTATCAGCTGCACATCATATGCGTATTTACATAATATATAGGGTGCCAGATGGGCAGAATGGAGGATTTTATGGCAATTTTTGAAGGTGCCGGCGTTGCAATTGTAACACCATTCAAGGCAAATGGGGAAGTAAACTACGAAAAGTTAGAAGAATTAATCAATTATCAGATCGAGAATAGCACAGATGCAATTATTATCTGCGGAACAACAGGGGAATCTTCAACATTATCACATGAGGAACATTTAGAGTGTATCCGTTTTGCAATTGAGAAGGTTGCAGGCAGAGTGCCGGTTGTAGCTGGAACAGGTTCTAACTGTACAGAGACAGCTGTATACTTATCAACAGAGGCAGAAAAATATGGTGCAGACGGATTATTGTTAGTGACACCTTATTATAATAAAGCAACACAGAAGGGCTTAATCAAGCATTTTACAACTGTTGCAAATTCCGTTAAGATTCCTGTTATATTGTATAACGTTGGAAGTCGTACAGGATGTAATAT
>JBGVIB010000052.1:0-7867 GCA_045122835.1 Lachnospiraceae bacterium | reverse complement strand
CCAAGTCCAAAAATCACGCTGTACATGCGTAATTTTTGGACTTATGCACAAATCCCTCGCCCTAAGAACCACTAAACATCTAAATTATAGCCTCTGATAGCAAGCTACATCCCCTCTCTCAGCCTACGTTATCGAAACCACAAAAATATATTCTCATATAGCCAGTAAAATGCCACATGCTTATTAGTATTCTCAGCGATTTAAACACTGTTTTGCTATGAAAGGCATGATTATAGTGGTTAAATGCCAAATATGTGCTCCACCAAATTAGTGATTATCCCTGTGCAATTTATACATCAAACCCATAAGACCTAATTGCGATACGCTAGAGGCAATTGACGTCGCAACTCACGCCTATGATACACAGCCGGTGGCAGGTGCAGAAGGTTCCTAAGCAGACAATTCACGAGCCGCTTTTATTGGAGGTGAAATCCACTCCCTAGAACGTGTCCCCAAATTGCTTTCTGCAAGATGTGCGTTCCACTTTGTGGGAAATTTGATATAAATTTAGTATGCGTAGTGGGCTACGTATGCTAAATTTATATCAAATTCTACCGCAAAGTGGGGCGTGCAGATTGCAGGAATGAATTTGGGGACACGCTCTGGGGAGACTTAGGCATGAGGGCCACACCCCGAATGTCTTAGTCGGACGAGGCTAATTTATTAGCCTTTAGGAGATTAGTTCACCGGAACGTTGGCTTCGGTCTGCGTGGAACCTTCTGCACCTGCCACCGGCGTACGGGTAGAGACTATGACCAGCCCCACAAACCAGAATTTGAAATCAACCCTTAACGTTTTTTTGAGATTTTCAAACATCTTAAATCTATTCTAAGGAACATAAAAATTTCTTTGAATGGTCGACACATTTCCCCTTACTTTGCATTTTGGACATGCTATACTCCCTAATATGATAAGCAAAACAGTTTACAGAGAAAAAGGGGATGCGGGATATGGAAAAACGATTTATGATATCAGATGCAGCGAAGCAGGTGGCGGTAGAATCACATGTATTACGTTACTGGGAAGAAGAATTAACATTGAATATTAAAAGAAATGAAATGGGTCATCGGTATTACACGGATAAAGATATTCAAGTATTTCGTAACATTAAGAAGTTAAAGGACCAGGGATTCCAGCTAAAAGCCATTAAATTGGTGCTTCCAGAGCTTTCTAAGAGCAACGTGGACAATCTTTTAAGTTTATGTGATGAAATGAATTTAAAGGCAGAGAAACAAGAGCAGGAGACGGCACAGAAAAACGTGTCGCTGGTAACAGTCAAGAATCCGGAAAAAGAAAAAAATCAGCCAGTCAAAGCTGTTTCTGCCAAGAAAGCAAACCAACAGTCTGTACATAGCAGTATTTCTGTAGTAGAAAAGTCAGATAAAAAAATGGAAGTTATACTGGAAAATAATGATAAAATGGAGCAATTTCAACAGATTATGGGTGCTATTGTGGCTCAAGCTTTAAAAGATAATGCAGAATTATTCACAAAGGATGTGACTGCAAATGTAAGTGACAGAGTGATTAAGCAGATGAATTATTTAATGCGTGAGCAAAGTGATAGGGAAGAAGAACATTATAAAAAATTAGATGAAGCAATCAGAAGTTGCCAAAAGAAGGGTAAAGTAAAAGCACAAAAGGAAGAAAAGAAAGCTGAAAAGCGAAGAGGTTTTTTGAAAAGAGGTTTAAAAACAGAGCCGCAACATTAAAAATAAAGACAAAAAAACGGTTCACAACAATGTGGTTCTGTTAAAACAAAAAACCCGGCAAAAGCCGGGTTTTCTTTAGCTACACTGAGATTATTCTTCAGAAATAGCACCTACTGGACAGGCTCCAGCACAAGCACCACAGTTGATGCATGCATCAGCATCGATAACATACTTTCCGCCATCATCAGCAATAGCACCTACTGGACATCCTCCAGCACAAGCACCACATCCTACACATGAATCGCCAATTACAAATGCCATAATAATTATCCTCCTTTTTAAAATAAAGCGCTGCAAAAGCAAGTGCTTATTACATATCTATATGGTTATTCTAATACAAAAAAGCCAATTATACAAGTGGTAAATCTTATATGTTAGAAAAAAATACACAAAATATTAGTTCGCTTTTTCTAACTCGTCTCTGCGTTCTTTGATGCCCTCTAACACCCATGTCTTGCAGAGAGGAATGTTCTCTTTATCCATTTGCTGTATTCCTTCTAATGGATAATCAATACCTAAATTCTGGTATTTAGAGCGTCCCATTGTATGATATGGTAGAAGCTCTAATGCTTTCACAGATTTTAATCCACCAATAAAGTAACCTAAATCGTGAAGATAGTTTTTCTTAAAGGTAATGGTTGGTACCACTACGTGGCGAATCCAGGTATCTTTATTAATATCAGAAAGATACTGGGCAAATTTGAGAATTTGCTCATTTGGCTGGCTACAAAGCTTTTTATGCTCCTCTGGATCAATATGCTTGATATCTAACATAACCAAATCTGTTACTGTCATTAATTTTTCTAGTTTTTCTAAAAATGTTTGATTGTTCTCATTGTAAGCAATACCGGAAGTGTCCAATGCAGTATGAATACCTTCTGCTTTTGCTTTGGTAAATAATTCTGTTACGAAGTCAATCTGCATCAATGGTTCACCGCCGGTAACGGTAATACCTCCATTGGTATAGAATGCCTTGTTTCGACGATACATTTCTAATAATTCATCGGTCTCCATCTGGTTGCCAATATTCATTTCCCATGTATCTGGGTTGTGACAATACAGACAACGCATTGGACAGCCCTGCACAAAGACAACGAATCGGGATCCTGGTCCGTCAACGGTACCGAAGCTTTCTGTTGAATGAACATAACCTTTCATAATTACCTCTTTTCTATGTGATATTATAAAATATTTGTAATAATAGATATGGTTGAATCTCTACATATTCTAGTATAGCACAGATATATGGATAATCAAATAGAATACTTTTCCAATCTTAGTGTATTTCTCAATGCAAATTAGTGGAGGGTAAAATTCTGGTTTGTGTAATTGATGTATCATATTCGTTTCCCGTCCGTGAATTGGCGGAAGGGACTCCCAGGGGCAACTCAGACTTGCGCTGCAGGTGAGCCGCTTGCTGGCATGGCATATTCCACGCAGACCGGAACGTTGGCTTCGGTCTGCGTGGAAGTTGCTTCGCCTGCAACCGGCGTCCGGGTAGTCACTATGATTCAGCAATCACCCCCACAAACCAGAATTTAACATATACATTAGGTGGCATATAACTGAGACTTTATTCATATGCTAAAATAGAACAAAAAAGCTGCGTGCCGAGGAAAAAACTCTGACACGCAGCCGGATTATACGAACAAGCTATAACACGAATTAAACACTCTCATGGAATGTACGAGAGATAACATCAGCCTGCTGTTCTGGAGTTAACTTGATGAAGTTAACAGCATATCCAGATACACGGATTGTTAACTGTGGATAGTTTTCTGGATGCTCCTGAGCATCTTTAAGTGTATCTCTGTTTAATACGTTTACATTTAAATGGTGGCCACCCTTTGTAGCATAACCGTCTAATAAGTTTACTAAGTTATCTACCTGAGCGTTGCTAGCTTCTGCCTTTGCCATGATAAAATCCTCCTGTTAAAATTATTGCTTACTGTTCTGTGTGCTCAGGGAAGGCACCTTAGGAGGTGCATCAACCCTGGAGCATAAATTACAGCCAAAAGTTTCGATTTCCTGAGATGGTTTCCCATCTTCTACACTGATATCTAAATGCCCTACGCCTTTTCCAATGGAATCGTCTAAAGTGGCAATGATATCATCAATCATTTCCTTATCGCTTAACATTGTAGTAAAAATTACA
The DNA here is from genome assembly GCA_045122835.1 of Lachnospiraceae bacterium. Classification (GTDB taxonomy): domain Bacteria; phylum Bacillota; class Clostridia; order Lachnospirales; family Lachnospiraceae; genus JBGVMW01. The sequence goes on along the minus strand of JBGVIB010000052.1, from coordinate 4,003 downwards.
GTTCAATGTTGATATCGCCAGCGATAACCTTATCTTCCTTACCAAGAGCACCTGGGATGATAGTAAATGTGTTAGAGATACCATCCTGAGCATCCTTGAATGGAAGCTTAGCAACTGAAGATAAGGATGCAACTGCACCGTGGCTGTCACGACCATGCATTGGGTTAGCACCTGGTGCGAATGGCTGTCCTTTCTTTCTTCCGTCTGGTGTGTTACCTGTAGCTTTTCCGTATGTTACGTTAGATGTAATTGTTAATACAGAAGTAGTAGGGAAACCTTCTCTATATGTATGATTCTTTCTTACATACATCATGAATGTTTCAACAACCTTCTTAGCAATTAAGTCAACACGGTCATCATCGTTACCGTATTTAGGGAAATCACCTTCTACTTCGTAATCTACAACAATACCGTCTTCGTCACGTACACACTTAACTTTAGCATACTTGATAGCAGATAAAGAGTCAGCTACTACAGAAAGACCAGCAAGACCTGTTGCGAAGTAACGACGTACATGTGCATCATGTAATGCCATCTGTAAGCTTTCGTAGCAGTACTTGTCATGCATGTAGTGGATGATATTTAATGCGTTTACATAAACACCAGCTAACCACTTCATCATGTCGCAGTACTTATCCCATACATCATCGAAATCTAAGTAGTCACCTACTACTGGACGATATTTAGGACCAACCTGCTTCTTAGATACTTCATCAACACCACCGTTGATAGCGTATAACATACATTTAGCAAGGTTTGCACGAGCTCCGAAGAACTGCATTTCCTTACCAACTCTCATGGAAGATACACAGCAAGCGATTGCGTAATCATCACCATGAGTAACTCTCATTAAGTCATCGTTCTCATACTGGATAGAAGATGAGTAGATAGACATCTTAGCACAGTATTTCTTCCATGCTAATGGTAATCTTGTAGACCAAAGTACAGTTAAGTTTGGTTCTGGAGCTGCACCTAAGTTCTCTAATGTGTGTAAGTAACGGAATGACATCTTTGTTACTAATGGACGTCCATCAACACTAACACCACCTAAAGACTCAGTTACCCATACTGGATCACCAGCGAAAATGCTGTTGTATTCTGGTGTACGAGCAAACTTAACGCATCTCAATTTCATGATGAAGTGATCTACGAATTCCTGGATCTCTTCTTCTGTGAAAGTACCGTTCTTTAAGTCTCTCTGCGCATAGCAGTCTAAGAATGTAGAAGTACGTCCAAGGGACATAGCTGCACCGTTCTGCTGCTTAACAGCTGCAAGGTAACCAAAGTATACAGCCTGAATAGCTTCCTTTACGTTAGTTGCTGGCTTAGAAATGTCGCATCCGTAAATTTCAGCTAATTTAGCTAATTCCTTTAATGCCTTGATCTGCTCAGAATATTCTTCACGGTCACGAATAACTTCTGCTGTCATAACATCAGGAGTAGCTGCCTTCTGTGCTTCCTTATCCTGGATTAAGAAATCAATACCATATAAAGCAACACGACGGTAGTCACCGATGATACGTCCACGACCGTAAGCATCTGGAAGACCTGTGATAACGTGGCTTGAACGGCAAGCTCTGATTTCTGGTGTGTAAGCATCGAATACACCAGCGTTGTGAGTTTTTCTGTGTGTTGAGAAGAATTCAACGATTTCTGGATCTACTTCATAACCGTTGTCTTCACAAGCTTTCATTGCCATACGGATACCACCGTAAGGCTGCATTGAACGTTTGAATGGCTTGTCTGTCTGGAAACCAACGATAGTCTCTTTAGACTTATCAAGATATCCAGGACCATGGGATGTGATAGTGGAAACAACCTTTGTATCCATATCAAGAACGCCGCCTGCTTCACGCTCCTGCTTTGTCAAATCCAATACCTGTGCCCATAAGTCTTTTGTGTTTTGTGTAGGACCTGCTAAGAAGGATTCATCACCTTCGTATAAGTCAAAGTTCTTCATAATGAAGTCTCTGACGTTAACTTCGGTTTCCCAATTTCCGCCTACAAAATCTTTCCATTCTGGTCTCATTTTGAAAATGCCTCCTATAAAAAATAAAATATTTGTTATGCCTTTAGATAAAGAAATTATGCAAAATCTAAAGGCTTGCGCACTATATTCTGCGTGTCAACTTTATTATAAAATAATAGAATAAGTGCGTCAAGTGAACTTTTGTATTTTTTTGAATACAGTATACAATATAAATACAATTAAGAAGACAAATGAGTACGGCTTTTCCAGAACCACTTCATAAGCTGATAACTAAATAAAAAGTATAAGGGCCCAAACAGGATACCTTTTACTCCAAAAAGACAAAAACCAATATAAATGGCAATAAGAATATAGATTGACGGAAGACGAAGACGTTTTCCAATCAGTTTTGGTTCTAATACATCCCGAGCACCGGAATTAAGAATGTAGATGGTAAGTAAAATGGCGGAGTGGAGAAAATCGCCAGCAAGAAGTTTGAAAAGTGCCATTGGAAGCAGGGCAAGGCCGCTTCCGATAAATGGAAGTGCATCTAAAAGGCCGATAGCAGTTCCGATTAAGAGACTATAGGGTTGCTTAATGAGAAATAATCCTATGGTAGTGATGGCGATGGTAACGGTCAGAATAATAAGCTGCGCTCGCAAGTAAACGGAGGATAGTCTCAGCGTAGTGTGATAATAGTGGCTAAGGAATGGAAAAAAGGGCAATTTTTGGAAATTCATTTTAACAGATTCTAAGTCCTTAAAGAAAAACAAAGAGGCTGTTATTGTGACAACAAGGAAAGTAATTCCTTCACAAATCCATTTCACAGAGGAGATAGATCCGGTAAATGCATGGGAGATAAAGTCTGTTTTAAAGGAGCCTGCAAAGTCCGAAATTTTGCAGGATAATGTAGTGTATACGCTTTGTTTATCTAAGTGGAACAAATCAGCAATTGTACAGCTGCAGGTATAAAGCAACTCCGGGTATAGTGTTTCTAATGTATCAGAGGCAATCAGATTGCGTATCTGCTGTATGAGCTGACAGATAAAAAACCAGAGGATACAGCCCGCTAACAGCAAAACACCAGTTGTTAAGATGCCGGAGAGCAGACCTTTTTTCACATGGATTCGCTGTGAAATATGGTTGATTGGTTTGGACAAAATCAAGGCCAGTCCTAATGCCAATACGAATGGGAGCAGTATGGGAAGAACATGCTGGAATAAAAGGTAAGCAAGATAGAGAAGTCCAATTGAGTATAATAATTTTTTTGCAGTATTCTGGTCCATAGAAGTCTGTCCTTTCCTAAGTGATTTTATTACTAAGGTGGTTAAATATCAGGTAACAATTCAGAACCTGTAATTTACATTTTATAAGCAAGCTCTTTTATATTTTTGTATGTTCTGAATAGTTATAAAATTAGTTAAACTTAGTATGAACCGGAATACTTTATTGTATGTCTGTCAATATTTGAAAAATGTAACTATTTAGGACAAGACTTTGTCGTACTGCGCAAAAAATTTGTTTTCCGGGCGGGTGGAGAATGTCATTTTTTTCTTTGTTGTTGGATGTAAAAATGTGAGACGGTAAGCACAAAGTGCAGGCTGCATTCCTGTTTCACCCTGTCCATATTTGTTATCACCTAAGATAGGGGCCCCGGCATGGGATAGCTGGACACGTATCTGGTGATGTCGTCCTGTATGCAGTCGTATCTCGTAAAGGTAAGTTCCATCAAACTGAGCGGAAAGTTTGTAGTCAAGAACTGCTTTTTTTGCATTTTTCTGGGAAGGGTCTGCTACATAGGATGTATTTCCTGTTTGATTTTTGCATAGGTAATCGGTTAGTGTGCCTTCTTCTGCTGGAAGTGGTGACTGTGTAATGGCAAGGTAGCATTTTTCTGAGGTCTGTTCATTTAAACCTGCTGAGAGAAATGCAGCAGCCTGCTTTGTTTTTGCAAAAAGCATAAGGCCTTCCACAGGCTGATCTAAGCGGTGAATCATGGCACAGTATGGAGTCTGTTTGTAATCACTTTTTTCT
>JBGVIB010000051.1:0-14725 GCA_045122835.1 Lachnospiraceae bacterium | reverse complement strand
TGAAGATCTGGAAAAAGATCTGGATTTGATTGCTTATATGATCGAACAGGATGAATAAATCAACTGAATAAGATTTAGATATGGCCAAGGGCCAGGTCTTAATGAGCACCGCGTATCCACTTTGGGTATGCGGTGTTTTTTATGTTGCGTTTTTCCTTCATGCATACACTTTGTCTTTCCCCGCACTGAACTTTACGGAAGAGCCACTATCCTTTCTCTCAAAGTCAGTTAATTCCCACGTAAAAATAGGTACAAAAACAAGAGGACCAAATGCTCCTCATTTTTAACTAATGTTTTCGATTGTATTTTTTAAAATCTTCTTTCTACCGCTGCAAAGCCAAGCCAGTGCCATTGGGGCAAACCCCTATGACAATTCTGTTAATTCAGATCTGTCTTAACCTTTGCAATGGTGTATACAAAGAAGTCACTGTTCAAATCACTGTTGTCTTTCAATACTGTGGTCACTGGATCAATAATCTCACCATCTGCAATGATCAAATAGCCTGTTACACGATAATTGCTAAAGTCAATATCATCTCCAGCCTTTAACGTGAAAAGAATCTGCGCCACATTATCTTCAATTGTCAGATCTTCTGAGGAAAGTGTGCAATATCGGTAGGTTATTCCATCTTTTTCAATTGGTGTCAGTCCACCTGTTGTGGTATTACTTCCCTTATAAATAGTAATGTCGGTTCCTGTATACAGTTCATAAACAGGCGCTTCGATCTGCTCTCGTTTTTTAGTCTTTTTCTCAATTTTGTATACGATACCGTAATTCTTAGCTTTTATAGCAGCTTGATCTGAACCCTCTGGGAATGCAATCTTTGCATTAAATGAGATAATTCCACTATTTGAATCATCTGATTGATAACGGTTAATTCCCTGATCCAGCAGTTCTACCGGTTGCACCGCAAAACCAAGTTCTGAATCAACATCTACCTTAACTGTTCTATAAAAGGAATCCCTTACTTCGCCACTTCCAGGATTAACTTTATCCGTACCGATCAAGAGCTCTGCCGAAATACCATACTCTGCTTCGTCGCCTACATTTTCAAAAGAACTCATATCTGCAGTAGAGAAATCCAAAATAATTCTCACTGTTTTACTATAATCTGTTTTCGCATTAAGCTCTATAAGATCCATTACCTGGTCGCTATCTGCATAATAGTACACATCTGAAGTTCCCTTTCCCTGCACCACATGTACAGAATCAAGTCTTGTATATGTCGAATCATCATTTAATATTTCAAAATACACCTGTGTTCCTGCAGGAAGTGCAACTGTCTGTGTACTGTTATTTACTGTCTTCTGCAATGAAACCCCCAGATCCAAATATACATGCTTGTTCTGATTAGCACTCTTCCATGCCGCAGACATATTTACATTATATTGCATTGTAAGAGCAACATTACCTCCTTCTGTAATTTGCCCATCCAAATACGGACAATCAAAAGTATTGGTAAATCCGCAGGTCAATCCCAAAGTTTCGTTTACTTTGACATAACAATGCTCTGTATACTCAATTCTGCTGTATAAACGAGGATCCGTCTCTCCCATTTCTGAAAAATCTGTATAAAGACTGTACACAACATTTTTCCGGGTTTCACGCTCTTCTTTTTCCACCTGAGAGGTATCTACTAACAGCAAATAGCTTTCTACTGCTACATTGCTATTTTTTTCTCCACATACATCAACAAACGACTCGTCCACATATTCTGTGCAGTTATTGATATTTTTCACTTCATAAAGACTGCCGCTACTATCTACAAAGTCCGTAAAATCAATGGCATTTCCACCAGATTCCTGTACCACATAATAATATGGTTTTCCACCATGCTCCAAATCAATCAATGTCATTTGCGTGCCTTTAAAGAAGGATACTTCCCTCTCCTGCTCCGCACTCTTCATGGAAATCTGTTTTGGAACATATGCATTCTGATAGCGTCCTCTTGCTTCACCATATATGTATTCTAAATAAAGAGTATAGCTGTCACCACGGTCTAATCCAGTCAATTTTTTGTTTCCTTCATTATAATACTCGCCTTTTTTAACCGTATTTACGTTATACTCAATTCCCTGAACCAGACGCATATGACTATCAAATTCTAATTCCTGTTCAACATAAACCGGAATCTCCAATACCCATTTTACTGTATCCTCATACATATAGGAAATGGTGATTAATGAAAAAGTAACGTTTTTTGCATCTGTCATCGCATCATAGAGACGAACTGTATTTCCATCTTCATCTGTGGTCTCATTTACAAACTTGAATTTATTGTCCTCAGTCTCAGTTACCTGAACAGCTGCAGGATCAGTTCCATAATAAATCACCCCATTTGCCAGTGCCATTCGCTTTGTAGAGACCTCAATTTTCTGTATACCATAAGTATTTAATGCACCTGAGTTATTGGTCAGAATATTGATATACGTCTGGATCACATCATCCAAAGATCCATTATCAGTGGTTCTAAAAACAACTAATGGCAATGTTGCATTATCTGCTGTCACAAAATCAGAAATATATCCATGCTCATTCTTATAGGACTCTTCATAGATAGTATTGATATTAACATCATCGGTAAATATTCCTGCAAGATAGTTGTCATCTAAACGATAAGCATAACGAGGATCTACTTTATTTGTATCTTCAGAATCTTCATTATTTGTCTTCACGTAATCGTTATAAATTAATTCAAGATTTGCAAAACCAGCGTAATTTTTCTCTTCCACTTCTTTCTCTGTGTTCATAGAATCATACACAATAAAGTATTGGGCACGATATTTCTCATATACATCTTGCATACTAGATACTGCTTCTGTCATTCCCACATCCGATACCGGACGATAAGTATTATCGTCATAATGAATATTTAGCCCTACAAAGGAATTTACACTCGTTGTTGCCCATGAAACTAATTTTCCCGCCACAGTTCCCATACCATAGGAATACTGATACATATCATCTTCTGACACATTACTTAAGGAACTTACTTTTATTAATGCGCTATCTGACACTTGTAATGAATACGTTGTTCTTGCATACAGTTTCTCTCTAATGTTATCCAAGCTGGTATTTTTTAAATAGTAATTTAACTTCTTCGAATCCTTTGTGAGCGAATCGTTAGGAATACACCAAGCATACTTCACATTTATCATTAGCTCCCCATCTTCCAGAATTCCCACATAATTATTACTTAGCTTTGTGTTATAGAAACAGGTATTATTGGCATTACTGATTCCAACAACGCCTCCAATATAAGACAAATTCCCAGCATTCGAAACTGCGATCAGATTGTCCTCAATTGTAAGATTGTCTACAGGACTTAACGCACCTATGTTTTCTGCCACAAATCCACCTGCAAGAGCTCTTATATTACCAGATCTTCCTGGTGTATCTTGACACACACAAGCCACGATACGATTATTGGATATCGTAATATTTTTCATTCCCGTACTTCTGTTTGAAGCTTGATACTTTCCGTATACTCCACCAGCAATTCCACCGGTAATAACGTTGCCTGTAATATTGTTTGAAATTGCTTGACCAGTCTGCTCATCCACATGATCCAGAATATTAACTCTTGAAGTTGTTGTTCCTATATAACCTCCAGCATTTACACAATAATCAGAAGCAATATATGAATCCTCTACTTTACATCCCTGAATTACTATATATGCATTCCAATCACCGTAAACGCCTGTCGCAATTAATCCGCCAATATCACCTGATGCAGAAGCAATATCTTTTCCGTTATTTATTGGATTTCCCAATTCCAGCTGACATTCACTTACCGTTACAGCCGTCATAGAGAAGTTGCCCTTAGCCTTCACATATCCGGCACAGCCTCCTGCACGAATAATTCCTTTTATTCTCACCCCCTGTATGGTAACATCTGAAATATCTGCACTGTCCTGGTCCTCGTATCCAATTAAACCGCCTACACTACTAAATCCCCGAACTACAGTATTACTGGCACCTGCACAAGTTAATTTTCCTAAAATAGAACAAGACTCAATGGTTGTATAGGCAGCATTACCATAATAACGACCAACAAATCCACCAACTCCCGTCCCAGTATTTCGGCACTCTACAACAATATCTTCTTCACCTTTTGCAATATTCTCTCCCTTTTGAGCAATCTCAACACTTCCGTTATCATCACTGCTTCCAATTGCGACATTATTCAAATAAACATATGTCTCACCTGCGTATCCTATAATTCCCCCAACATCAGCAACATTGTTATTATCTTGATAAGCATTCTTTGTATATACAGACAGATTTATTAATTGGGTATTATAAATATAGCTATTTCCATATGAACTTGGGTCAATATATCCAACAATACCGCCCACTGCGGTATTTCTTCCCCGGCTACATACCGTTACACCTTCTCCGGTTACTCCACTTGTGGCATCAGTTCCATTTGATGTTCCGATATAAATTGGTGTTCCTCTGTTAATAGATTTAAATCTTCCGATCAGACCGCCTGCATATCCACCCCAAACACCATCCTCTACTTCATCATAGCCTCCGATAACTTCAAGGTTATTTAGCTGAATAGACTCTGCATAAAAATTGCAGGCATTTGAATCCGTAACCAAACCAATCAATCCACCGGCATTTCCTGTTGCATCCACTGTCAGATTCTCTAACTTTACATTTACAAATTTTGTTTTGTTATAGGTATAACTCATAAAACCACCGGCATTATAATATACATTATTGGTATAATATCCGGATTTACTCTGTGTAATATCTAACCCTTCATTTTTGACTTCACCGCTTAGAATTATATTCTGAATTAATATTTCATCTTTATTATATCTGCTGGTATTTGGCACTTCGTTCAGAAGACCTGACCGGCTGGAATCCATTGCCTTAGATAACTTCATATCTAATGTAATGTGAGCACCCTCAACAGTATTTTCTCCAACAAAATTACTCTTAAATAACAAAGTGGTATCCAGATTATAGATCTTGCTACTTTCTGTATAATAATAATTACTATGATATCTTGCTCCCAGTCCACGGAATCCCATCCCAAATACAGACATGTCATACTCTGTTCCTGTTAATGTATATGTAAGCATATTGCTGCTTGTAGCAGATATCGGATTCAATGCAGAATTATTATTTGCCTCTTTTAAAAATTCACTCTTCTCAGTTGTTTCTGTATTATCTGCAAAGAACTGGCACAGATAGCTGTCTGCAAAAGTATCTTTATTATCTCCTGATATAACATCATTATATGCCGTTTGAAATCTACCATCTGATGGCTTTCCTACACAACTATACTCTCCATTTCTCTGACGGGAATCAAAAGCATAGCCATAATAATAACTTTTTAAATAGACCTTTGCATTATAATTCAGCATACCACTGTTCAGAGCCATGGAAATGATCTGCAACTGCTGCGCATCTGCAATCTTATAGCCGGTTCCAGTCCAATATATATAAGAATTCGAACTCTTTAAGTATGCACCATTGATAATATCATAGGTACTGCATAATGACTGTAAAAGGCTCTGACTCGTAAGCCCTCTACCTATAGTTGTATTCTTAAACAACGGAATCTGCCCAGAATCTTGATCTTCACACACCACATATCCATCCAGTACTCTTCCTATAATAGTTCCAAGATATGCATAATCCGCCAATGAATTCGTTGTAGATACAGAAAATCCAGATAAACTCTGTGCAGTTATCTTTCGTAAAATGACCCCACCTAATTCAACCACGCCAACATAACCGCCTACTACAGCGGCTTCTTTTTTTACAGAGAAACAACCAGCTGCTCCATCGGCAGATTTAACTGTTACATTCTCAATAATGTTATCTCCACCTACAACAGAAGCAATTACGCCTCCGGCAATGCCACCTGTCTCACTGTCAATATTCACAGAAGACTGAAACATGATTGTCAAATCTTTTACTACAACACCTTTTGCAATCTGAATAAATCCATACTGTGACAAACTACTGCTATCAGAGCTTTGCTCTACCATGGTAATTGTTGGAACAGTTCCATTTATATAGTTTCCACTTTGTCCCACAAATACACCGATAAATGGCATTTCCGCACGTCCAAATCCAACAAATTCAGAATATTGACTTAAATCAATATCTGCCGTAATCAGATAATAAGCCTGACTTAACTGTGCTTTGGTTGGGAAAAGACTTCCGCTGCTACGTTCTTGCTCATAAGAAATCAACTCCCCATGACCACGACTGTCATCCGACATACTCTCTTTTGTTCCATTACATTTATAAGTATCGTCTCCTGTCGCATGTAGTTTCCATTCATTTCCTTTTAATCCTAAGATTTCTTTATATAGCTCTTCTTCATACAGATAGCGATATACCGTAATCAACTGGGTTGCAGAAGAAATGATATATGGATCTTCATAAGTGCCACATCCTTTATTGATGTCTGCAATCTTAGGGTTTACCAGAATATCCTGCTTTGTGGAATAAACATAAGGAATATAGTTATAGCAATTAAATGGGATTTCACTTACTGTCAGAGGCGTTATAGTGCCATCATCATTTAACCACTCACTAGCCTTACCAACCGGATCTTCATTGTCATAATATAAAATCAAGGCATAATTTCCATTCGCATCCTTTGAAGGGCTTACAAGTTCTGCTGATTGATTGCCCAGTTCTTCTCCTAAAGTAACAGCTCCTGTGCCGTCATAATTATTAGGTTGAGTTACCTTTAATTTTCCCACCAGATAATCTTTGGAGGTAAAAGTATAGATCGCACTACAGTTTTCTTTGTAGTCATAATTGTATATGAAAGAGGCTCTGGCTAATGCTTCCTCCCCTGTAACTGAGTTCAAGGAAGCATTCGCTGTTCCTGTCACCGCATCCATAACGTCCATATTCTTAAATGTAAGAGAAATATAGGTCGCCTCTTCATCACCAACATTTCCAATCAGTGCACTAGCTGCTTTGTATCTCTGTTCCACATCATTATCATTATAATTTTTCATATAGATGCCATCCATGGCAACTTTTGCACCTGATGAGACATTGTAGATCATTAGAGCGATTGGATTCGAAAGTACACTTGTTGATGCATCTGCGTCGTTTAATTTTCCTGTCTCAGATACGCACCACAGATCGTCAAAAACAATATTATTAAATGTGGATTCAATATCTTCTTTGTATAATGTTTCTCCTTGACTATCGGTGCCGTCCTTTACTCCATAGATTGTTCCACACACAAGTGCACCTGCACTATTCGTATCACTGATACTATAAGTTCCGGTTACGGTTAATCCTGTTACATTCACACCACTTATAATATTGTAAAACAGGCCTTGCTGCATCTGGTAATGCTGACAGTTTTTATCGTTAGGATACTTCACTACTACATTGTTATTGACTGTACTTACTTCTTTTTCTCCATCATAAATACCCTGCGCATTGAACGTAATCTTTGCCCCGGTTGTTGCTGTATAACTTTCATATTGAACTAAATTGGTCGGATATATACTGTATCCGGACATATCGATATTGCCTTTTATGGTATAACCGGATGGTATGTTACTTGCTGCATATTTTGGAGTTACTCCCAAACAGTAATTAATGACAAAACTATTCGCATAATGCATAATATGCCATACCATCAGATCCTCTGCAGAATCAATGGTCACATAATCCACCGTATAATCCAACAAGTCAAGATCATAATAATATCTGGTATTTGGATTTTTTTTCTGAATATAATTACCCTTTTCATCTTTTACGTGAGTTCCATATACATAACTACTATAGGCAGCTTTATTCCTTCCAAGATAGAAATCCCTTCCGGTATCATCACTGTCTGTGGTGTGAATATTTACAATTCCACCCTTTTTATCACTGTCTCCGCCTTTATTTAATGCCACAAGTTCATCAAAATATGTTCCAATATTATATTGTAAAGATACACCATCTTTAATAGTATACTTTGCTATATCAAGATATAAATTCCGTCCATCATATATCAATAATCCAACATTTGACTTTCCTTGCCCGCCACTAGCCCCGTTATTAATCTGTGTGCTGGCTTCATAGGTCATGTCAGACACTTCCATTCTTCCTGTTACATCATGAACTAATCCGCCTATTCCATTATTCGTTAATACTTGAAGTTGCGTTACATCCGTGCCATCCGCTTTTCCAACTATGATATTACTTAAGGAAACATTACTGCAATCCCAGGAATATCCCAAAAAGCCTCCAGTAGACGTAAAGGTAGTGTTGTTAAACGATTTCATAAAAAAATTATGAATAGAAATATTAGAAATTTTTAAGTTCGTATATAATCCATTATTACCATATTTGTAAACATGGGCAATTAAACCTCCCATTTCCAATGCTACACCATTATATTTATGCCATACCTGTATGTACCCTTGTAATTCGACATCATCTATATTAATCGTTCCTCTTCCGGAGGAAGGACTGCTTACCAGAGCAATCAGACCACCTACTCGATCATTTTTACACCAATAGTCGCATTTGAATGTTTCCTGTAAATGATTAATCTCTAAAGTCTTATCTGATACCTCATCATAGGCTCCTAAAACCCCGCCAATATATTTCTTATAGTTTTTGCCGCTGTTATCGTTTTGAGTTTCATCTTTAATAACTCCATTATAAGTAGCATCTGTGATACTAAGGTCATTGGTTGCTCTTCCTGCCAGGCCTCCAATATTCTGTTCACCGGCAATGTCAAGTTCACTTCCCTCATTAGTAGCTTTTTTGACAGTGATGGTATAATCAAAATTGATTCTGGCAAATTCAATTTTCTTTGTACCTGCCCCATCAATATAAGGAAACAGACCAATATATGGATGATTACATGCTTCCAGATTATACTTGATTGTTACCGTTTCGCCCGCACTGCCTGCATTTATAAACGAATTACATGCTCGTCCGGTTGCAACTCTTGCATATCCCTCATTGTCCAAATATGTTTGACCTGGTCCATGCACACCCAGCCTGTCGTTTCTGTAGAGAGAGTCGATTCCTGTTTCGGTTAGATCATAGATGCCCGGTTGTATAGAGAAATCTCCTTTCACAAGCATATCTTTCACTGTAACATTTGAGACTGTATCTTTTGACGTTACCGTAAGTGGAAAAAAACCATTTCCGTCCGTATAATACGTGTTACCAAAAATGGCAAGTCGCATAAAATCTCCTATGGTATCAATCTTAAAGACCGGATTTTCCCTATCACTTAATAATTCCCATTCTCCTGAAATGAATGTTTTCCCATTGGAATCCTTCTGAATCAGCCATGTAGAGGCATCATCTCCTTTCGTTGGTGTCCAGTTTCCGTCATTGCCAACGGTTCCATTATCCCAGTTTCCATTCCGATAGATTCCACCGTAATTTCCAATTTCGTCAATAACATAAGTATCGGAAATAACCAGTTCTGCTTTTGGCTGCAGATAAATCAGAGAATAATTCTGAGAACCAACAACACTTCCAAAGTATGTTATATCATTTGAGTAATGCCGAAGTTTTCCTACTGAAATTTCTGTTGCTTCCCAGTTAAGAGCCGTACCGCTATTCATATGGATCTTTCCATCCAAACATACCGCTATTTTTTCTTCTACTTGCGCGAACAGACCTCCATATACACTGCACCGACCAAACCAATCATAGGAAGAGGTTCCAACTAACACATCAGAAATATCCACTTCACGATTATTTGTTCCACTTTGCGCCATAATTCCTACTAATCCACCAATATTGGCACACCATTGACCAACTTCATTGAAGAAATATTGACATGCGGTATCAAATTTACCAGCATCATTCACCGTTCCTTTAATCTCCAGATCAATATCTGCATAGGCAATCATCCCACCAAAAGTTGGATTATCGCTTCCACCAGATATTCTCACAAGCTTTCCATTTACAACTAGTTTTGTAATACTCAGTTTTGCATTAGAATCATTTCCGCATACTTCACCTATTCCCAAAGACATTTTATTTGCTGCATATGTTAGATTTTCTGTATAACAATTTTCAACCTTTGCAGCACAATCAACCAGATCCATCTTAGCGATTAATCCGGCTGCATTTCCATTAAATGCGGCAGCAGTGGTGATTCCCGTTACCGAAATTCTCTGAATAACAGCCTCCGCATCTTCTGTCCCATTTGTTACTTTTTCTTCATATAATCCAATTGCACCAGCAACATTACCATATGCATTTTCTACCGTAAAATTATTTACGATACATTCTGCCTGGGAAAACAAGAAATCCGAGTTATTTGCATAGCCCGCAATTCCACCGATATTATGGGCGATGCTGGTGCCAGAGCCATTCTGCACATAGACCCCTGTAATATATATCCTTCCGCCATTTTCTGAATCTATAGAAGTATTTTTCAGTACACCGGCAAAACCACCAATTCCCTTGTCTGTCGTAACAGAAAAACTGTTTCCCTGTTTTATTCGAACCTGATCGATTCGGATTTCCTTCGATATCAAAATCTCAGAATCCTCAATCATACCAGCAAAAGAACCCGCCGTAATACCAGACAATTCATAAGCACTCCCGGTTGTGGATTTCTTAAATGTAAGTTTAGTTTCTGTCTTAATTGTAGCATTTGAAATCTTTCCAAAAGCACCGCCTGCTTTACCAGCAATTGTGGTACGTGCTCCCGTAAAGTCATAGTTCACTCCATCTGTATCGCCGGAAACCACAACAATTCCCTTTTTCGCGTCAATGTTTCCGATCCATCCGCCTATGATACTGCTGATGCCTGCCGCTTCTACATAAGGAGCACTCTTTATTCCGCCATCCATGACCAGCGTAACAGATCCTGTCATGTTTCCGATCAAACCACCTGCGATACCACCAGTAACAGCAGCATTTACTGTTACATCCGTTCCCTGCAACACAAAGGCATCGTTTGTATCATTAATTACATTTGCAAATAATCCTCCTGCTGCTTCATTCTCTCCACTGCTAATTCCGCTTCCAGAATCAGAAATTAAGATATCATTTAATTTCCTAAAGGAACTGTCTTCTACAATTAGATTTGCTGCCAGACCTGCACAGGATCCCTTTGGTGCTGTTGTCAAATTATCTATACTTGCTTTTGTAGACAAATATTGAAATAATGCATGATCTGTTCTTAGTGTAACCGGTGTTTGATAGTCGGTTGTGATAGTCCCTCTAAATGGGTTATCCAAAGTTCCTATTCCTGTAAAGTCATAGCCATTTTCAGTTAATTCTGTAAAATCATAGTACTCCTCCCCACCACTGCTATTGTTAACACTTATGGAAAAAGTATATTCTTGTAGTCCATTAAGGGCTGATATCTTACTTAATTTTTGAAAATTCAGCCAATCCTGATAGCTATCAATATAATATTCTTTTTTTGTGGAAGCATTTGCATCTTCCAATGTCGCAGGAATGTCAGATGTTCCCAAGCAAAATTCATCATCTGATAACAACTGAAGGGCATTTTCCTGCACATTTTCTAATTCGGCGGTGCCATCTGCATTCTCAGTTGTTTTCTCTGATTCTTCCTCTACTGCTTTTTCAGAATCTTCTTTCTTAGTCTCGCTCTCTATCTCTTTCTCAGAGTCTTCTTCTTTAGTCTGGCTCTCTGGCTCCTTCTCAGAGTCCTCTTTCCCGGTCTCGCTTTCTGCGATTTCCTCTGTTTGGCTTTCGGAACTCTCTTCTATGGTACTGTCTAAGGATTTATCCACAGTCTCTCCTGTCACATTGTCTGTTTCCTCTTCCGCTGTACTTTCATTTGTTTCCTCAGCAACTTCTTCCCCTACCACTTCCACGGCATCTTCCATGGTGCTGTCTTCTGATTCTTCAACTGCAGATTCCTCTTCAGTAGCTGCCATTACCACATATTCATTTCGATTTATTGAACTTAGCACAAGTTCTACTATTGTAACTGCCACTAGCAGTTTCGCGATTCCTCTTCGAAATTTCATACTCTAATCCTTCTTTCTCAGTCTACTGACTTTCTCTCTAATCCTGCCTTAATCATTGGTTGTTGGATGATCCAAATCCGTCACTGTAACCAATTGCCAAAATTCCGCCGGGCTGACAGCCTCCAAAGTAAATGCATCCGTTCGATAAAATGTTAATTTAAGTGTTCCATTGGGTTGTATATATACTGTAAAAGATGACGCCCCCTCATCTACATTGCGGTAATTCTCATTAAATTGATCCAATTGCAGATAGTTACTATTCCAACTGATCTGAACTTGATGGGCTGCATTATCAGTTCCAGGATTATACGTAACGGAATATGGAAAAGCTGCCATAGCATTGATGATGTTCTCTTCTTCCTCAGTCCACACATCACCATTCGTTGTAATATCATCCGCATCTGTGAAATCATATGTTCCAACCAAAGAATATTCGGCTTCCACTTTTCCCACATGCAATACTCCGCCAATTCTCGTCTCTGTCTTTGCAAGGAAGTCTGGTCCTGTAATCTCCGCCACCACCTGCACCCCTTCAGACTGATAATCTTCCGAAGCCTCTGTTGGTGCAGTAAACATCACGTGAAACATATCTGAAGTTGCAGTTCCCCCTTCAATCACTTCTTCAAATTCGACTGACGGGTTTTCCTGGGTCAATGCAACTTCTTTCCTTCCATCTCCTACTTTATAGGCTCCACCATCAAACTCATCATCCTCTAGTAATGTAAAGGTAATCGTATATGTAACATCCAAATTATCACTATTATAAAGCAACTGGTTCTCATAATTGCGAATTTTCAGATTAAAATCATACGCGCTCTTTCCATCCCAAGCCTTGGTATTATATACGTCTTTCCATTTTTCTTGTCCTGCTTGCGGGTTATCCTGTTTATTTATTGCCTCATCCAGCACATCACTGGAAAAATAATAGTTTGCGGCTGCGGTTACACCTTTGTTGCTGTTATTTGCATAATATTTGGCAAAAGTAACACCGCCTGCAATTCCGATACTGATTACAGCCAATGCAAATATAGTAAGCTTCTTCTTCGATATCTTATTAAGTTTTAAGCTCTCACGCAAACCTTTCGCCATCTGCTGCAATCCTTTCCGAAATATTAAACCTTGTTTTATTTATTATCTCTTTCTCTTTCTCTTTTACGTTCCTGATTCAGCCTGCGCCTCCGGTTCCGGCTGCACCGCATCTACAATAACATATATCAGGTCGGTTTCCTTAATAAAATTTGAAAATTCAATTCCATCCTTCCACTCCATCTCAATAAGATAATAATCCATCTCATAAGAAGTGGTTCCATTGTTATCTACTACTGTTTTCAAAGAAAGAGCCGTCTTACTTTTGCCAGAATCCCCTACACTGCCTGAGTCATATGGATATAGATCATATTGTACATAATTGACTATTTCATCAACTGTTTTTCCTTCTTCAACCTCAGCTTCATCTTGATACATCTCTGTATTATTTTCTTCTGTAAGTTCTTCGCTTTTATCCTCATCTTTATTCATTTCATTTTTTTCTAATTTAACCTCCTCTCCGGAAGGTTCTTTCACTGTAAATTCCGGATCCGCATTCTCCGTCTTTAGCAGCTCATATACTTTATAAGTAATCGGAAGATTCTGGGTATATGCCAAGGCAAATTTATAGTCGAATTGAGAGTTCTTTCCTACCAGATAATCATCCAGATTCAAACTACTATCAGCCGGCTTATTACTAACGCCAATTACAACTTGTTTTGTTTCTCCCGGATGCAGACTTCCAATTGAGAGAGAAAGACTATTCCCCTCTCCATCCAGCATATATAGATAGTAAGGAGCCATAACGTCCGCTTCTTCGCTGTCAACTTCCTTATCCACCTTGAAATAATACCAGGCAAAGCTGATCAGCATAATCAACATAACACTAAGCATGATCACCAGAACGAGAAACTGTTTTCTATTCAATTTCTTTTTTCGCTGCTTAGCTGTTTTATTCATATACTGCGCTCACCTCAAAATGAAATTTCACACTCTTTACGTTTAATCCTATTTTCGTATCTGCAAAGTCATATAATCTGCTGCGTGTATATTTATCTTCCTTGGCCTTTTCCGGATCAAAAATCATATCATAATCCAGCTGTGTTTCGACCCCATCTGGCAGATCCTCATACTCATAGGGCCAATACCAATATATCGTAATTGCAGATTCTTTCCCCTCATTAGAACGATTATCCCATTCCAGTTGACATTCAAGCGGTTTTTCTTCTGTCAAAAGTCCGCTATATGTGCCATTATCACATTTTGAAAAGAATAAAATATGTCCTTTTACCAGCTGTTCTATCACTTCTTTATCTTCTTTAGGCACATTGTCCATATAAGTAATCCATTCCTGTTCTGCCTCGCTGTCCTTACTATTCATAAAACTTGGAAGAATCTTACAACCTTTTATGTCTGATCTAAGGGGTGTAACATAAAGTGTACAGGTGCCATAGGTTCCCGGAGCTAATACCTTCGTATTGGCCCCAGACTTTGTTACATTCGTAAAAACCGGCATAGTAATTGTAACCTGCGGCTCCTCCTCTCCGGTCGCTCGAATTACATCTACATCCTCTCCGCCTGTTTTCACAGCCACCTTAATTACCTCTGCACTGGCAGTCTGTATCTCCATATTACGGACAGAAGCATAAGCAGAACAAGTAAACCATGCCACTGTCGCTGTAATGACACAGGTTGCCGTTACAACTAACATAACATAGCTCATGAC
>JBGVIB010000050.1:0-32050 GCA_045122835.1 Lachnospiraceae bacterium | reverse complement strand
AAGCTGCTTAATTCTCTCGTCCATGTCTATTTTTTCCTTTCTAAATTGTAACTATTCATTACCCTCATAGGTTACCAATGTTATTATGAATTGCATTCATAATAACAGGTAAAAATCCATGCAGAATCACCTACGGTGATGAATTTTGGCCTGCTGCCACTACGTTTTCATACGGACTGTGCAGTTCAGCACAATACAAGATTGTATTGTCCTGGTTCTGAATAGTAACGTTTCGTCTATAATATTTTATCGAAATTACGTAATTGTTGCAAGTAGAAAACGCTGGCATATCCTTCCAAGTCCTTCCACTACGTAGAAGTGGTTACTACATCGACTAACGATAACGTAACATGTAATAATTTAGGTAAGCATAATACATTGATATTTAACTAACTTAGTAATATAATACTTTATAATTGCTCATAAATTTATGTGTTTACCAGCTATATTATAAGGAGATACCCATGTCAAACATTATAGAAATAACTAATTTTACAGCACCTGAACTTGATGTCTATGCACGCCTTACCGAGGTACAGCTGCTCAATCGCCATGAACCTGAAAAAGGACTTTTTATTGCAGAAAGCCCAAAAGTAATTGAACGTGCCTTGGATGCCGGATGTGAACCGGTTTCCTTTTTGGTAGAGAGAAAACATATTGATGGAGAAGCCAAAGATATTATTGAACGCTGCGGTGAAATTCCTGTATATACTGCTGAGTTTGATGTACTGACAAAATTAACAGGATTTCAGCTGACAAGAGGTATGCTGTGTGCCATGCGCCGCCCAAAGCTGCCAAGCTTAGAGGAGGTATGTGCCGGCGCTCATCGAATTGCTATATTAGAAAATGTTGTGAACCCAACTAATGTTGGTGCTATCTTCCGCTCTGCCGCAGCACTAAATATGGATGCCGTATTGCTGACCCCTGCATGCAGTAACCCTTTATACAGGCGTGCAATCAGAGTCAGCATGGGAACTGTCTTTCAGGTACCTTGGACCTTCTTTGGGGATGAAGCAAGGCAGTGGCCGGAACAGGGCATCCGGTATCTCCACGAGCTGGGATTTAAAACTGCTGCTATGGCACTTAGTGATGATTCTGTCACTATAGATGACCCCAAACTTCTGGCAGAAGAAAAGCTTGCCATTATCTTAGGAACAGAGGGGGATGGACTTGCAGCCTCCACCATTTCTAACTGTGATTACACGGTGCGCATACCAATGTCCCATGGTGTTGATTCGCTGAATGTAGCCGCAGCCAGCGCAGTGGCTTTCTGGCAGCTTGGTTCCCGGAAGTTCTTATAAAATAAGCATGCAAGCACGCCCCACAAATTTAGTTTGCCAATGTGCCTTGCATGCTTTGCTGCGTTAGCATTGTATTTTCCCAGCACGCAAAACAAAAAAAGGTTTCATCCGCTTAATGCAGATGAAACCTTTCTTACTTATATTCGATAGTTTTTGTCAAAAGTACTATTAACTTCTAATGTTTGAGACAAGATATATATTTTTATGTTATAATGTCGCAAGGCTCCATGATAAGTAAACATACATTCCCCATATACCAATAATAAGAACAGCAACAAAAGCTATGTACACAATTACACTAAGTATAATACTTCCAGAACCACTATAAACATTATTTTCCGGGCTCTTAGGATTCGGTCCCCACTTGTTATCTTCCTTAGAATCCAAAAAGCAGAACACTAACCAGACAATACTGCCAAGACCACAACATATACTACCTATCATGCACAAGAGAAATACCCAGCCGCTGAAACCAATGTCATGACATCTTCTAACGCTTAGAGATATTATTCCTATCCCAGAAAGTATAAGATACACGATGGCAATTAACCCAATCACCAATGAAACAATAAACAATCATACTCATTATAATACATAATACCGGATTGCTTCTACTTTTTTACATTATGTATTCCTTTCATATGTACTATAAACTTCTTTATTTAACGTTTTCCGGATTCTGCTCAATGATTCCGGAGCAATTCCAAGATAGGTTGCTATATAAGATTGCTTCACATTTTCAACTAGGTCCGGATAATCCTTACAAAACTGCAAATATCGTTCCATTGCATTTTTTAATAAAAACTCGCCTTCTCTATATATCTTATAGCGCAATCCATTTTCCAAACAAATGATATAAATGTCTTTGAATGTTTCATTTTCCACAAAAAGCTTTTTTAATTTTAATACATCCATCCAGAGAATAGTTGTATCTTTCAGTGTTTCCCATGCACAGATGCTATTTTCAAAGCCTAAAAGCACTTCATCTAAAATAATATATCCCTGACAATGAAAATTTTTCGTTATCTCATCACCATCTGCATCAAGATAATAACTTCTTACAATACCACTTAAAACCAGTCCTACTTGTGAAATTTTCTCATGCATTCCATGTATGATTTCACCTTTTTTTATGAGTCTTATTTGAGAAATTGAAAACAGCTGTTCAATATCCTCTACAGTCATCTTCTTCCCCATATATTTCTCATATAAATTCTGTATCTCATCAACAAAAATTTTTTGCTCTATCATAGTTAAATTTCTCTACTCCCAACTGCCTTTACACTCCACTCCCGATTCCTTCGCCAGCCACTCTAACTTTTCAATTTCATTCTGGTTCAATTCTACTTTCATTCCCTGCACCAGTGCTTTTACATATTTTTCTTTTGTTAGTCCTATAATAGGAATAATGCCTTTTGATTTTGCCCAAATAATGGGGATTTGTGACACATCCACATTATATTTCTCTGCCAGTTCCCACTGATAATCTAGTAATTCTTGTATTTTCCTAAACTTTCTTTTTCCAAAGGTAAGCCTGCGCATGGAAAGTAATGGGAATGGCTTATGCACATTATAATACCCTGATAATGCGCCCTGTTCTAATATCATATAGCCAAAATATGTAATTTTATTCTTGGCACAATAATCTAACACTTCTTTTTGCCGTTCCATAGAAAGCAGGCTGTAATGATTCTGAACAGCAGCCAACTTTAACCCATACTGCTTTAAAATCTTTTCTGCTTCTTTTATCTGTTCCACATTACAGTTAGATAACCCAATTTCCCGAATCAATCCCTTCTTTACACATTCTGCCATTTCGCTTATATTCTCTTTTATGGCATTGGGAATGTGTAACCAATACAAATCAATCCTCTTCAAACCTAACCTATCCAGACTTCCTCTGATTGCCTTTTCTACTTCCCCAGCTTTGTACTTTTTATTTGGCTGATGTTTTGTTGAAATAAGCACACCCGAATGCTTGCTTATGCATTTTCCAAGTATTTTTTCGGCATTTCCCATTCCATACACTTCTGCAGTATCCCAGAGAAATAATCCCTGCTCCATACATGCACAAAAAGTATCCTCCAAATCCTGCTCATCATACTTCTTTCCAAATACCATTTTTGATCCATTCATTCCAGCTCCCCATGCCCAGGTTCCTATCATATAGCCAGGGATTTCTTTATTCTGTATCATCATTTTAGTATACCTCCTTCAAAGGTCTGAGGAAAGTATACTATATTGCTCTTAAAAACACATTAACATTTGTTAACGAGTGAATTACTTATTTTTACTCTAATATAGCATCATGTCATTTAAAAATATCAGCGTAACTATTCAGTACCCTCATAGCTTACCAATGTTATTATGAATTGCAATCATAATAACATGCAAAAATCCAATCGAAGCTTGCTTCGATTTGCATAAGTCACCTGCGGTGATAGATTTTTGCCTGCTACCGCTACGTTTTCATACAGACTGTGCAGTTCAGCACAGTCCTGTTCTGAATAGTTACTCTAGTTCTTATTTATTTTGCGTAATACGCAACAGCTCCGTCATCCCCCCGAGAAGAATATAGCGGTTATCTCTGTATATCTGTGGAAACATGGAAATTGGCAGAGGATTGATACCGCTGCCTGCTTCTATGGTGTATCCCGGACGGTTATAAGTCATAATAAACCAGTCTTTATATCCTGCATTGCCGGAAGCTGCCGGGGTTTCTTCTAAGGCATAACCACTGACTTCGCTGAAATGTTCTGCAATCTCCTCTGCATATTCCGGATTGTAGTCTGAATATTTCCAGTAGATTACCTCTCCCTGGGTATGGTAAGCCAGAATTAACTGAAAATCACTCTTTCTAGTAAAATCATACACTGCTATACTTTCCGGGGCAGTCAGAGGAGCAACACCTACATAATCACGAGGTGCAGGACTTCTATATCCCTGCTCGAATTTTATCTGCCTTGCCATCTCCCAGCCTGCCGGAAACTGCAGATTCAAATCTACCCCTTCTATGTTGGCTTTCCAGCCTTCCGGGAACGGAATTTCCGGATAGTCTTCTGCTATCTTCACAGCGTTGTTATAATAGGAGCCACTGTCTAATAATCCGGTTACTAAGTCTACACCATCTGGATTCACCATTGGCGCAAGGTATAACCTAAACTGCTCAAACAGCAAAGCTGCAGACATTCCATATAAGGTTCCACCAGTTGCAAATGCTTTGGCATAGTCTTCCACAAAAGTCAGAAGAATTGGAGTAGTTATCCACTCGTTTGCATGAAAAGCTGCATTGTAAAACAGCTGTTTTTCTCCAGCACCAATTTGAATATAGGAAATATCTTTTCCCATTACACTTTTTCCAATACTGCCACTGACAAGAAACGGATAACGCTTGACCATGCCTTCTATAATAAATGCATTTAATATAGATGAATAGTTTACGTTATCCGGTACCAACGGAAAGGCAAATGGAATCACCACTTCCTCTCCCACTTGAAGATTGTCAAAATCCATATCTGGATTGGCTGTTGTAATCATTCCTACGGTGGAACGATATCTGCGAGCTAAGGACCAGTAGGTATCTAAAGGTTCTACCACATGTGTAGTGTAGCCTTTTAAATAAGGGATCAACTCCTGCCATACGCTGTCATCCACAATACATGGTACGCCATATGGCAAAAATCTCCCTACACACCCACAGGTTTCTTCACCAAATATTCCATCCACCATAACAGGGCATCCTGCACGGGACATTGCTAATTGTAAATATTGTACCCAGATTCCCATATCTCCAGGATATAATGTTTTCATACAAACCTCCATTTTGCCGCTTTAACAGCATTTCAATAATGAAGCAATTAGTTATTATATTATATGCAGCATGGTGTCTAAGTACAATATTTTATTCCTCGTAATTATTCCTCATCAAGTATTTCACACAATGCCTTCCTTGCTTCGTCCACATCTGCACGCTCCCTTTTGCGCAATGCTTCTTCAAAGCAGCGGATGCCGTGTTCTAACTCCCTGCGTCTGTCACCAATAGATT
Source organism: Lachnospiraceae bacterium (assembly GCA_045122835.1). Classification (GTDB taxonomy): domain Bacteria; phylum Bacillota; class Clostridia; order Lachnospirales; family Lachnospiraceae; genus JBGVMW01. The sequence continues at coordinate 26,704 of JBGVIB010000050.1, read as the reverse complement.
CTTCATACATGCGCTCTGCGCGGAGCAGAACTAACTTATTTTCTTCCTGATCTCTCAACTGGATTTTCAGATAGGACAGTTCCTCCATACGCTTTGCAATTTCCTCATCCGTCATTGTGTTATCCTCACCCTTAATGACTAATTTGCGAACCTCTCCTGTGGAAATTACTTTCGCTTCTACTTCTAATAGGGAATTGATATCATAAGTATATGTTATGTCTACCGATTCTTCTCCTTTTGCTGCTTTCGGTACTTTTATCTCCAATTCCCCTAAGTACAGGTTATTTTTCGCAAATCGGCTCTCACCCTGCAACACTTTGATGCATATTTTATCCTGATTGTCATGGGCAGTGTAAAAACGCTCTGTACGGCTTGCCGGGATAACGGTATTTCTCTCAATAATTGGGCAATAGTGACCGGATTCTATTACACCATCGCTATATTCCATTACCACCTCTGTTCCCAAGGTAAAGGAGCATACGTCTGTAAGAATCATCTCTTTTACTGCCTGATTGCGTTCCTTCATGGCACCCTGAATAGCTGCTCCTAATGCTACAGCTTCATCCGGATTAATGCTGGTATCTGGAAATTTACGGAACAGGCGGATAAAGAAATCCCTTAACACCTGGGATTTGGTTGCACCTCCAATTAATACTATCTCATCAATGTCTGACAGGGACAACTTCGCATCTGACAGGCTACGCTTCACTGGTTCTCTGATTTTCTGAAGTAAATCCTCACAGGCAGTCTCATATTCTTTTGCTGTAATCTCTGCTTCCAACATTTCTTCCTTAATCAGACAGTTCATGGTAATCTTAGCTTCCTCATTAAGGGCTTTCTTTCCTGCTTCTGCCTGTTTATATAAGCGAACCTGCTCTTTTGCTGACAGATTGTTAATACTAAGCTCCTTTTTACTTAAAAATAACTTTTCTAATACCTTGGTAAAATCTTCGCCTCCTAAATAATTATCACCGGCTACTGCTCTTACCTCTAAAATATTGTGATACAGCTCTAAGATGGACACGTCAAAGGTACCACCACCTAAGTCAAATACCAAAAATCTGGTATCTTCTTTTTTCTCATACAAGCCGTATGCAACAGCCGCTGCTGTAGGCTCTGATATCATACGCTCTACCTTTAAGCCTGCCAGTTCTCCAGCACGCTTTGTCGCCTTACGTCTCTTGTCATCAAAATACGCCGGAACACTGATAATCGCTTCTGTTACCGGCTCTCCTAAATACTTTTCTGCATCCTCCTTCAAAAAACGGAGAATCAGGCTGGATAATTCCTCCGGGCGAAATTTTTTACCACTTAATGTATATTCTCTGTCACTTCCCATGCTGCGCTTAAAAGCAGATGCTACACTGTCTGGATACAGACTCATTCGCTCTAAGGCTGTTTCTCCCACATATACATTACCATCTTCATCTATACTTACTACGGATGGGGTCAGATTTTTCCCCAACCGGTTCGGAATAATCTTTGGGCCTTCCGGTGTGTAATACGCTACCAGACTGTTCGTTGTGCCCAAATCAATACCTACTATCATTGTTTCCTCCATTCTACGTCTCTAGATTCAAACACGCTCTAGTTCCGTTAATTCTTTTCATATGTCAGCTTCGCCTGTGCGTACATGTTATATGGCTGCTCATCAGCCAGCTGCTTATACAGGTCATAAGCTTCCTCTTTTCTACCCTCTGCCTCTGCAAGCAATGCTTTTGCGATGGTCAGTCGCATACAAGAGGAGTGATTACACAAACGGCAGCGCAAACTTCCCTCCATGTCCTCTAAAGCTTTCTTACCTGCTTCTACACCCTTTCCGTACAACGCAATCATAAATTCCAAATATTTTACATAGCGGTCTTTATAAAAGAAATATTCTGTCTGTATGGCATCTCTTGGCTGTCCATTCTCAATCTGACTTGTACAAATGTAGTTCAGCAATCCTTCTAACTCTTTTACATATCGCTTGCTTCTTTCTTCCTCATATGTACCTGTCTGTTCCGGCATGGCAACAGTAGTTTCCGGTTCACCTGACTTCTTCCATATATTGGAAAGCTTTTTAAACAGGGATTGCTTTTTCCTTGGCAGTTCTACTTCTGCCACAGGTTTGTCCACAACCTGTGGTTGCTGAATTTCATTGGCTTCTTTCTCCCCACTGTCTTTTGCCGGCTGTTCCAGGCTTAAGAAAAACAGCATATTGCTAATCAAATCTGACCTTTCCTTTGCGCCAGATACCACTTTTATATTCAACATTGCTTCGCTTAATGAATGGATACCATCCTGCAAACGTCCATTCAACACATGGTACCAGGACCACATGTGTCGGTAATCTATAAAACATCTAGTTCTATAATCAGAATCCTTATAATCGGTAATCACTGCACCGTATTTTTTTATGGTGTCTCTTGCCTCTTTCCACTTTCCGGCATACAGCATAGCACGGTAGCGCAGGTGTTGTTTTTTCTCAATCTGTCCGCCGTCCCAATAAGTTTCAATTATTTCAAGTGCTTTTTCTAACTGACCGATTCTTGCATAGTTTGCTGACAAATCCTTGATGGTTACTAGAGAAGTCTCCTCAAATTCGTCCACCATCTGCTGATATGTTTCTGCCGCAAGTTCATATTCACCCATCAATTCATAAGTGTGACCAAGATTTCCAATTGGGAATAAATTTGGTTCCTCTTTGTCCTCCCGGTACATATATTCCTTTGCCTGTGTAAAGTAAACAAGAGCTTCCTCATACCGTCCGGCATATTTATGTAGGCATCCTACATTATTTAAGGCAAACTGGTCTGCCGGGTCCCTTTCTAATACCTTCTGGAAATCCTTCATTGCCACGTCTGGCATTTTTGCAGCCATGCTAAATCTTCCACGCTCAATCAAAATATAATGGCATGGATACATATTCAGATATTCTGTGATAACTTGAAAACCTTCTTCATAATATTTGAGATTTCCAGTATCCTCAACCTTGAGATAGTACTCCTCCCGGAAAGCATCTAATTTATCCTGAATCGGGTAATCCTCCGGCACTTCTTTTCCATGATATGCCCAGTTATCTAAATAAATACTTTCCACACCATTCTTCTTAGCATCCTCTAAAAGCTCTGTAAGTTCTTCCGGATAATTCAAGTCGCAATACACTCTGGCTGCTTCCTCGTAAGCCCTTGGATAATCCGGAAAATGATATATACATTCCTTGGCAGAATTAACAACTCCACCTGCATCCCATAGGTTTGCATATGCCTCCACCATAAGTGAGTATGCATAATATGCCTGATACTTGTGGAGCAATTCCTCTGCAAGCTCCAGACTTTTTTCGTTATCTCCTTTTTCCAGGTAAATACGTGCTATCTCAATTAACAGATTTGGATCGTTATCCACCAGTTTCGCCAATGATTCATATTCTTTAATAGCATCATCGAAATAACATGCCTTTCCCCGTGCCATTGCATGGTAAGCCGACATTTTAATTTTATAGGCAATACTGATACTTCTCTCATCATCTTCTCTCTCTTGCCCGTCTTTATTCTGCATTTCTTTCTCCAGACCGTCCTGCCAGTCCTGAGCCATGGCAATGGCGTCCTTATGCTTTGCCTGACTAATATAAATTCTGGCCAACAGCCCTTTGTACTCTAACTTTTTCTCATCCGACACCTGGTCTTTTATTTTCTGCATAATTTTTGAAGCAGCAAAGTAACGGTCATCTTGAAGATAACACCAGGCTAACTCTATGGCAGCACCAATGTCACCGTCTTCCTTCCACTGCTTGTTATATTTCTTCTCTAACTGCTCATTTACACCCATGCGCAAGTCAAAGAACTCATCATCACATCCCCTGCGGATAACCAGTCTGATGCATTCCTTCGCTTCCTCATATTTTTCCTGTTCCGCATACCAGTAAGCCAGACGGTAGTTGGCCATATAATGGTTTTCCTCTAATTCTTTTAATTTTAGGAAATATGGTATAGCCTCCTCTTTACGGTCTACTGTCCAATAAAAATTAGCTGTCTGATACAAAACGGTCTGGTCCTTTGGATAAGCTTCTATAAGCTCCCTCAACAATGCTTCCGCCTTGTCATACTGCTTTTTTCCAAGATATATACAGCTTTTTGTGGCATCCATATATGGATGGGAAATTCCTGTGGCTGCTGCCTGCTCTACAAACTGCTCTGCCTGCTCATAATTTTCTTCATTGATTGCCCCCCAGCAATCGTTATAGCATTGTAAAAAGAAATCATAATCCCCATCATCCGGACCGGAGAACAATGTATAATCCATAGGATTGTCTTCTTTACAGCTACGAACTATAAATTCAACAAAATCTCCCGGAAATTTCTCCTTTAAGCGTGTACTGTCCTGTACTATATGCATATTCTTATCAAATACCTGCCATACACTCAACGGGAATTTAAAATGATCCAGCATAAAGATCAATAATTTTTCTCTACACTCTTCTTCTCCATCTAAGGACTGATAAATATCTTCATTAAATAAAGACTGCCATTTATCCGGATTACAGCGTTCACTGAAACGACCATACAGTGCCACCGCTTCTTCTAACCAAAGTCCGGAAGGTGTCGTATCCCTCTCCTGTTCTTCCTCCGGTTCCTCTTTACGTCTTGCATAAACACATGCCTCCTCATATGCCTGACGGAGACGCTTAAACCCTTCCGGATTGTCTTCCGGGTTTGTAACTGTTAATTTTTCACGATATGCCTGCTTAATAACAGCTTCATCCTTTGTTACATCTGTACCTAAAATATAAAAAATTTCTTCTGTTTTCATTACACCCATTCCCTTCGAATGTTTACCCATAATTTGCATTATTTTTTATCATACCATATCTGCCGGAAAAAGACTACAAATTATTCGATTTTGGGACACGCTCTAGGAGCAAAAAAGGATGTGCCCCACTCTGCACATCCTTTTACTTTATAACGTATTATTCTAAATCAAGTCAGTAACCATTTTTAAAATTTCATAATTCCGGTTAAAATCAGTCGGGTGCTCTAATCGGTGTCCCACCTCCGGAATCGTAAGACACAACACGCCTTCCTTCTCACAGATTTCCTGCAACGCCTGTGCATCTGTAAAGTAATCATTCACACCTGTCACGGCAGCAATCACAGAATTGTCTCCTTTTATGTATGGAAAAGTCTCTGGCAATGGTGTCAGATACAGCTGCTTAACCTTTAGGGAACAGGTATCTGCCAACCATCCAGCCACATAAGTACCAAAGCTTTTTGAAACAAACACCACTTCCTCATAATTTTCAAATGGTATCTTCTTTGCCTGCTCTAATACCTGTTCCTTTACCTGATTTAATGCATCCTCTGCCTGAAATTTACTTTTATCTATCTCATACAGAATATCAATTCTTTCATATCCCATACCGGCATATTTCAAACCACAATAATACAAAAACGGCTTATCAATACTATAATTTACTCCTGGAAAAATAACTACCAACTTCTTTTTATCCATTCTGTACCTCCCTCTAACCCAAAACATATATACCCCTATTATAACTGTTTTTCCATGTAGGAACAACTAATTTTTCATTATTTCCAGAATTTTTTACCTGCCTGCACTACGTTTTCTTATAGACAATGGTAATACGCAGGTGTACTTTTTTTCATGATGGTAGACGTCCTGTATTTTTACATTTACACCGAATGCTTTCTCTAAGTGACTTTCTGCAATGGTTTCCTCTGCATTACCGAACACACTGCTTCCATCCCGGTTCAGCAATAATGCTTTATGGGAAATGGAAATGGCATGCTCCGGGTAATGGGTATTGACGATTGAAGAAATTCCTTCTTCTTCGCATAGATTTTTAACTGTTTCTAACACAATTAACTGGTTTTTAAAATCCAAGTTAGATTCCGGCTCATCTAAAATTAAAAGTTTCGGTTCTGCTGCTAAGGCTCTGGCAATTAAGACCATCTGTAATTCTCCGCCGCTGATTTTACTACATAGCTTTCCTTTTAAGTAATCAATTCCTATACGGTTGATGCACTGTGCTGCTATTTCCCTGTCCTGTTTGCCCGGTTGCTCTAACATCTTTAAATGACTGTTTCTTCCTAACAATACCATTTCTTCTACTGTGTAGGCAAATGCAGACAGCTTTGCCTGGGGAACATAACCAATGTTATGCCAGACTTCTTTGTGTTTCATATTTTTTATATTTTTTCCATCAATCAGGGATTGTCCGCTATGCCATGGCAACAATCCCAATGTACATTTTAGCAGTGTGGTTTTTCCCACACCATTAGAGCCTAGCACGGAAAGGATTTCCTTTTCCTTTACATGGAAATTAATATCATTTAATACTTTCCGACCTCCCGGATACCTGAAACAGCCGTCTTTTACTTCAAAAATCATGCCTGTATTCCTCCTGTTTTTCTCAAAAGAATAATGAAAAATGGTGCACCAATTACTGCTGTCAGTATGGAAATCGGAATTTCGGATGCAGTAGCACTTCTGGCAATGGTATCAATCACTACCATAAAGATTGCTCCTAAACCAATGCTGGCAGGTATAACGCTTTTATTATTATTTCCAAACAGCATACGGGAAATATGAGGTATCAGTAAGCCTACCCAGCCAATCTTACCACACATAGATACAACGGAAGCTGTAATCATGGTTGCTGCCATAATAATAAGCACACGAATCACTTTTACATTGACACCTAAAGATTTGGCTTCGTCTTCGTGCAGAGAAAGACTGTTCATCTTCCAACGAAGTAAAAAGATTACCGCAATTCCTATTATGATAAATGGCGTTCCCAATGCCAAATCATCAAAGCCAATTCCTGACATGCTTCCCATAAGCCAGAATGTAATCTGTGGTAAAGTATCCTGTGGGTCTGCTGTGTATTTGATAAGAGATACCATGGCTTCAAACAGGGAGCTTACCACCATTCCTGATAAAATAATCATTATCATGGAAGTCTCCCCTTTTATCTTGCCAATAGAATACACAAGAACGACACATGCAATTCCCAAAAGAAAAGCACATGTCTGAATGCCTAAGGAACCAAACCCTAACATAATTCCAAGGGTTGCTCCAAAAGAAGCTCCCGTGGCAACTCCTAATGTGTCAGGAGTTGCCAACGGATTGGAAAAAAGACTTTGAAATGCAGCTCCTGAAACTGCCAGACTGCTTCCTGCCAAAACGGCTATCAGCACTCTTGGGAGTCTGATAGAGTATATTACTGTTTTTACATTTTCATCTACTTCTGCCATTGCCATTCCTTCTGGAAGAAGTGCATTTACAATCTGTCCAATACTAATATGATACCTTCCGACCCCCATTGCTACCAGCATACATACAATAAGTATCACCCCAATGCCAATAGCAAAAAAACTGCTTTTCACATTACTTTTTTTCATTTATCTTCTCCATTTTTTATAATCCGTTTGCGCCTTCTCTTGCAGGATTATACATCTTTTCAATTTGTTCTTCTGTTAATTCCACATTGTAATACTCTTTAAAATAGGATTTTGTTACTTCTTCAATATTAACCTCCTCAAATAATTCCGGATAAACAGTCTTAGCAAACCACTGCAATGTTACAGGTGTATCTGCTCCTGGTGTAAAGGTACGGTACAGTCCTAATGGCATTTTATAAACCTGCTTATTCTTTACAGCTGCTACTGTACTCCAGTCATCATTGCCAACGGCATTGTTATACAAATCTTCCGGCTGTGTTCCTGAAAAATTGGTAAGGATCACCACGTCCGGATTCCATTCGTATACCTGCTCCATATTAATGGTTACACTGCTTCCGTCTACGATTCCCTCTGCCACATTCACGGTACCACTGGCATCACACCAGAACTGACCAAAGAAATTAGGACCTGATACCAGCATGGCTTCTTCATCGTACTGGTATAATACCAACACTCTTTTTCTTTCTTCCTCTGGGATAGATTCCACTCTTTTCTGCACCATATCATAAGCTTCTTCGCTATATGTGGAGATTCTGTCGCTTAATTCACTCTCACCAAAAATCTGGTCAAATAATGCAATCCATTGGTCATAGGTTTCTACTACATTGTAGTCCCAAGCACTTGTAGAAACGGTTACCGCCGGGATTCCGGCATCTCTTAATATCTGCGCCTGTTCCGCTCCTACTCCGATTACGATATCCGGATCTAAGTTTAATAATTCTTCTACATTGATTTCACCACCGTTGATAAAGTCTGTTTCTGCCTCTAGGATGCCTGGATATAATTCGCTTAAAAGACCGCTTTCTGCTGCACCCATAGAGGCCGGATGCATACCTACGATTTTATCCGTTCCTCCTAAATACACAGTGAGGACAGAAGCTAATGGAAGAATATTACCCAATACTACACGGTTGATTTCGGTAGGAATTTCTACTTCTACGCCGGCATGATCTGTTATGATTTTTGTTTTGCTTTCGCTGCCAACATTGCCCTCTGTTGTTGCCTCTGCACTACTTTCTGTTATTGTTTTTGTGTTTTCTGTTTCTGCTGCATCTTTTTTCTGATTGCCTGCGGTTCCACATCCGGCTATACTTACTACAAGTGCCAATGTGGTTATAATTGATACTATTTTTTTCATAATTTTCCTCACATTCTGCCGATATCAACGGCGTTTTAGTTATATCATTGTAAAAATTGTTGCCTGTCCGCAAACTGTCAGAATTGTTTACAGCAGATATCCGGCTGCAAACAATTCACTGGTTTGTTGGTATTTTATAATTGTCTGTAGTTATTGTTTATCTGTAACACTAGACACTTTCTCATCCCATGCGTTTCCTATATACTCCCATCTGCGCTGATGCATAAGTTTACTAGAAATGGAGTATTTCGGTAATTCTAATAAGATTATATTTTCTTTATTCTGTCTCTGCTGCAGTAAAATCGGATCTGCCACCACAAGATCACAGTCTTCACGGTTCACTGCCTCTAAGATTTCTTCTTCCCCGGCTGGATATTCTGCTTCCACCATAGCCATGCCTTTGTCTTTGCCAAATAGGGAAACTACATCAACCCTGTCATATCCCTGCGAAAGCAGCTCTACTCTGATTGATGAGGCTATTACACCGTCTTCTACGATCACTGCCTTGCGCCCTTTTTCTGTCTGCTTACCGGTTACCGGCACCATAGATACCTCCAGGCTTTGCCCACTCTCCCATACCTTTTCTAAACAATTAAAATAATGTCTGCTTCCTTCCTCTCCAATTGGAAGACCTGCAAGGTATGGTATCTTGTATTTTTCACACATTTCCATTGCTATCAGAAGTCCTGCCTGAGAAACTGCAAGATTGATATCTGCTTTTGGAGCTTCTTTCATTTCCTCAAGCGAAGTACCCATGGACATCACACTAACAATCTCATATCCTTTTTCCTTTACTAAATTTTTCAATGCTGACAGATTCTCCTCGCTGATATCTAGTGGTGTTGCACCTACTATGTTTACTTTTGGCACAGTTCTGTCTTTTTTTTCCTGTGGTGTTTTAATAGGCGGAACGTAATACTCTAAAAATTTATTCACTGCCATGACTATGCCTTCTTTGTAAGAACCCTGCATTCCACTGGTGGCAAATCCAAATGTTGGTATCCCTGAGCGTTTCTCTATTTCCCTAGCTACTCCATGAAAATCAAAACCAATAACCATTGGAACCGGACTTCCCACCAGTGCAATAAATCGTGGTTTCATTTCCTCGGCTGCCTTTAATATTTTCTCTATATACACTTCCTCGTTTCCTAAAATAGCATCTGTCTTTCGCAATGCTGTACAATAAATTAATGTTTTTGAGCCATAGGAACGTGGCTCGTCAAATCCTGTGTAATTGCCGGTGCAACCTGAAGCATCATGAATACAAAGCATGCCTCCTAATTCATATAATGCAGAGCATACACCTGAATAATCTCCCGCAAAGGGTGGAAGATATCTATACAATCGTTTCATTACATACTCCTTTCTATACTACAGCTCCATATTCCTCAATCATTTTTCGCAAATCTGCTTTTTCCTCTACTGACTGCTCTAACATGTTCATCAGCCTGATTACACCATAATAGCCATACATACCTTCGTCATCTGACAAATCTACTACATAATCGCATTGTCTTAAATACGCGCCTTCAAAGCCGATTGCCACCATACCTTCCCCTGCTTTTTCTCTGACAGCAGAACGATGATGTAATGGTTGGATAATTTTGATATCCGGATATGTTTCTAAGAGCTCCTCATAGGCTTCTTTATCCACCGACACTACAGTCTGTGCCACCACTTCTTTTACTGCAAATCCATAACTTAATAAGGCTTTCGCCAAAGAAAATGGACGCATCACTGCACTATCTGACACAGAAATAGGAATATTTTTTACTTTCTTTAAAGCATGTTCGACGGCTTCCTTTGCTTTCTCTTCTATCCCTGTAAAATCAAATTTCTCTCCCCCCTCTGAAAACAGACTTTCCTCTATCTCCTCATAATTCTTTCTGATTTCTCCTAAATCATAAGAAATTACGTTAAACGCTGAAATGGTACCATATGTCTTATCCATATAGTCAGCAGTATATTTTGCTGATGGAGAAATCACCAGATTATATTTGCTATTACCCATTTCACAGAAATCTGCAAATCTGTCATACTCCGCAATCTGTCGTACCTTCGGGATTCCATGAAATGCAAAAAATTCATGCATCTCACATTCTTCAGGGATAGGGACAAATTTTCCCAGGATATTTACAGCATTTTCTTTTTCCTTTTCTGTCACAGGAATGGTGGAAAGCATAGATTGATATACCGATACAAGGGGTGGCTTACTGGTATCTGCTGCAATCGGATTCATATGACACACTCTTACGACTAACCCGGGATGCTTTTTACCAATCTCTCTTGCAATGGCATCCATATCGGTACCAATAAAGTCATCTATACATGCTGCAAACAGGAATAAAACTTTAATATCCGGTTCTTTTTCTAACAACTCCTCTGCCCCTTCTGCAACTACAGCATCATAACCTGAAATCACATCTGCCGGTGTAATGTACAAATATGAGGTTTTATCCTTATAACCATGCTGTACCGCACCTAAGGAACCATGTCGGAAACAAGCTGAGGGACAAATAAACATCAAATGACTTTCCGGGATTAATGCTGCCACCCGGATAATCCCCCAACCTCCATGTCCCGGAGAATTATAATGTAACGTTTTGTCAAAGCAATGATTTATACACATTTTTCTAATTCCGTCCTTTCACAAATCTTTATCATTTTCTCTGCCAGTTCTCTATAATCTCCTGCAATATCAGATTCCGGTGCATCTTCTATTACTGTCTGTCCTTTATCCTCTGCTCTTTGAATGGCATCACTGCGACGGATAACCTGTATCACCTCATTACCTGATTCTTTAGCAAAGCGTTCCACCAATTCTCTTTCGTTTTCCACCTTACGCTCATTGAGAATAATGCCTGCTACTTTCGCATACCCTCTGTTCTTAAAGTTTTCTACTGCTCTTGCGATGTTAGAAGCCGCAAACATTGCCATCATCTCACCACTGGTTACCACAAAAATATGCTCTGCATAACCATCTCTGATTGGCATTGCAAATCCGCCACAGACTACATCTCCTAATACATCATAAAGTACAATATCCGGTTTATAGACTTCAAAGGCGTCGAGTTCTTCTAACTTCTGAAATGCGGAAATAATTCCCAATCCTGCACATCCTATACCAGGTGTTGGTCCCCCAGCTTCTACGCAGAGAATCCCATTATATCCCTCATACACGATATCCTCTAAGGTAACGTCCTCTCCTTTTTCTTTCATTTTATCTAACACAGTCTGAATCTGTTTTCCGCCAAGAAGATTCTTAGTGGAATCTGCTTTCGGATCGCAGCCAATCTGCATTACTTTATATTTTTCAGAAAGAGCTGCTGCCAAATTAGAGGTGGTCGTTGACTTTCCAATTCCGCCCTTTCCATATATTGCAATCTTAATCATGAATTTCCTTCCTTTCTCCTATTGAAAAAATTATGCTTTCCTAATATAATCATATCTCAGTTAGTTCATTCTAACCCAAGGACGGGTTTTATATTAACACATGACTTTTTGCATTTCCGTTGCCTGTGCAACATTTTAAGGAGGATAAATGAATCGTTATATCAATTTACTAAGTAAAACGGATTTCTTTCAGGGGATTTCTTCTGAAAATATCTTATCTATCATGAATTCGCATATATGTTATCTGAAAAACTTTGAACCAGAAACTACCATATATGATAGTGGTTCGAATGTCCGCCATGCCGGAATTATTTTAGAAGGAACTGTAGATATCATACATCCTTTTATTTGTGGAAATGATACGATTGTCCGCCGTCTCGGTTCCGGCGAAGCCTTTGGAGAATCTTACGCCTGTTTAGAAGATTACAGCCTTTGCTGCGATATTCGTGCAGTTACAAGCTGCACGATACTGTTTCTCAATATCCGCTACTTCTTTCAGGATGCAGCTTTTGGTTCCGAATATCGTTTGCGTCTGATTGACAATATTTTGAAATCTTTGGCAACAAGTAATATTAATTTAACTACAAAAATACAGATTCTCACCCAGAAAACCCTTCGTGAGAAATTGCTGACTTACTTTTACATGCTTGCCGAACAAAATCAAGCAACTGAATTTGAGCTACCCTTTAACAGAGAACAGCTTGCCCGCTATCTTTCCTCAGAGAGAAGCTCTGTCTGCCGTGAACTTGCCAAACTCCAGCAAGATGATGTAATTAAAGTAGATGGAAAACGTATTGCATTGCTGACAAACACGCTATAGGAAATTTTGAGTATTACATTCTATAATAAACCATTGTAATTTCCGAGTATATAAAAAATATCTCCACCCAGGAATCCTGGGTGGAGATATGAACACTTTTTCTATCTATTCAACTAATTTCAAACAGGATTGCTCACCCGCTGAGCAATCCGTACATACATCATGCTGATTTTGTATGTGTGCATATAATTTACAAAACTCCCATGTTGAATAGATTTATGGTAATGCTAAACATGACGGCATGGGAGTTTTGTAACTATTCAGTACCTTCATAGTTACCAATGTAATTATGAACTGCATTCATAATAACATGCAAAAATCCATGCAAAACCACCTGCGGTGATGCATTGTTGCCTACTACCACTACGGTTTCATACGAACTGTGTAGTGTGGTCCATTCCTACACTGAATAAGTACAAACCAACTTACGTTACCATGTATCATTATAGCATTGTTTCGTACAAATGCACAATAATCTTTGTTTATTTTTTGTCACTTTTTATATTTTTTTCAAGCCATTTTCAATTCACACCAAACTTAACATAATCCACTACATATATCTTAATCAATACGCAAGCTTTCAAATGTTCCTTCTAAATCCAACCGACCGAATCCCTCTGTCGGGGAAGGATACGTATTCCCTGGCGCCCGCTCTGCTCCACGTATCAGATAATCAATTATTGCAACCGAATCAATTGGGATTCCCTGTCGTTTCTTGTTCCACTGGAATAGTAAGGCCGCTGCACCTGCTGCAATTCCCGCAGCTAAGCTGGTTCCGGTTGCCGTTGTAAAACGATTATTAGGCGCTACCGTTCGAATATTAACAGCTGGTGCCACCAATACGGGACATACTCTTCCTGATGGCGAAAATCCCCTTCCACTGTCTATATAGTTACTTCCATTAATGCTGTTGTATCCCCCCACCGACAGTACATCCCTTGCTGCTGCCGGTGAGGTGTATGTTGTCTCTGGCGTGGAACGAAGAAAATATGTGTCCTGAGATAAAAACGAAGAAATTGGCAACCATATGTGATATCGTCCATACGCAACATCATTACCATAGACTTGAATTGTCCAAATTCCTGGTGTTGGCTTTGTGAATCGAATAATAATTACCTCAGAACCAGCTCTGGTCTCTGCAAACTGGTAATCAATCCGCAAAGTGGTTTCTTCAAAAATAAATGAATACTCTGTTCCCTGTCTGGTTATGGCAGGCACTCTGGGAAGCTTTTCTCCACCTGGTGAGGTAACAGCAATGCTAAATTCATCTGGCACACTTGCCCACAACTCCATCTGAAAACCAGCAACATTTTCCCCAACCCTAAGCTCTACATCTTGACTCTCCCCTTTTGCGGTCTGTGTGTCACTAAAATGATGCCCTGTATTTGCCTCATTTCCACTTGGTATAACCACACAGATATCTCTTGCCTTGCTTATGTTTTGCAAATACCTGTCTAACATATCAAAGCCTTCATGTCCTCCCATAGATGTTCCAAGTCCCATGCAGATTACAAGAGGCATTTCCCTGCTTGCTGCTAATTGAACCAGATATTTTGCGGCCAGAATCAAATCATTTTCCTGATATGCAGGCACTCCCTCTGGTATAAAATAGAAATCCCTTAGATATTGCTTAGCAGGCTTTATCTTCACAACAGCCAAAGTGGCTTCCGGTGCTGCACCTGAAAACTGTTCCTCCATAACGGTATTGCCTGCAGCGATTGCTGCCATCCGTGTTCCGTGGCCTATGGTGTCTGTTTCCGGCACAACGGCTAATGGATCGTCACCTGCCAATGCTATATTCAATTGCGCTCTGCTATACTCTGCTCCATACAAAAATCCTTCCGGCGGTGTACCCACCTCTGCACTCTGATCCCAAATAGCTTGAATCCGGCTGGTTCCATCATTTAATCGAAATACATCATTTCGATAATCAATGCCAGTATCAATAAAACCTATCATAACTCCCTGTCCCTTTAAATTCAAAAAAGGCTGGTTTTGTATCTGGTACACACCGGCTGCATTCAATGCATCAACATCCATAAGTCCATAGCATTTTGGAATAGATGTGTAGACATAATTACTATAATTTAATTCCAGTGCCTGCTCCTTATTTACATAAATAACAGAGTCATACTGGCCTATTGGAATAATACAATTATCTGCAAATTCATTCTTAAACTGTTCATATGGCAATGGAACAAGAAAATCGTAAAAATCGTTGGACTGTATGATTGCATTACAATCTGGCATATAAATTCCACACTTTCGACGCAAGTATTACTCCCCTGTCCGGCAAATTGCTACACCGGCAGGGGAGTAATACGTACATTTTCTATTATACTATGCAAATCTTAATTATTATGTTTACTATAACTATTCAATACCCTCATAGTCACTGGTTGTCTTTCGATGATAATAAGAATGGTTCATTGGAACGGATTTCAATCAGAGGACCACCCTTTTTCTCAATATAATCACGGGTAATGGTTACTCTTCCAATATTATCATCCTTTGGAATTTCATACATAATATCTAACATAAATTCTTCAATAATTGCCCGTAATGCTCTTGCCCCAGTATCTTTCTTCATAGCTTCATCTGCGATAGCTTCTAACGCACCATCCTCAAAAATCAGCTGAACCTCATCCAATTCCAAAAGCTTACAGTACTGCTTCAATATAGCATTTTTAGGCTCTTTCATAATCTTGACTAACATTTCTTTCGTCAGACCATCTAGTGTAAACAGTATCGGCAGACGTCCTAAAAATTCCGGAATCATACCAAATTTGCGGATATCTTCTACAGTCACCTGATTTAACACACTATTTCCACCCTCAAATCTATCTTTCAATTCTGCATGAAATCCAATGGAGGAAGTCTTATTCAAGCGTGCTTTGATGATTTCCTCTAAATCAGGAAATGCTCCGCCACATATAAATAAAATATTTTTAGTATTCACGGTCACTAAAGGCACCATGGCATTCTTGCTGTTGGCACCAACAGGTACCTCCACTTCACTGCCTTCTAACAGCTTTAACATTCCCTGCTGTACAGATTCACCGCTTACATCACGCTGGTTTGTATTTTTCTTCTTAGCAATCTTATCAATCTCGTCTATGAAAATGATACCTTTCTCTGCACGCTCTACATCATTATCTGCTGCTGCTAATAATTTTGAAACAACGCTTTCAATATCATCACCAATATATCCCGCTTCTGTCAGGGACGTTGCATCAGTAATAGCTAAAGGCACATCCAATATTCTTGCTAATGTCTTAACCAAAAATGTCTTGCCAGAACCTGTAGGTCCAATCATCAACATGTTTGATTTCTCAATTTCCACATCATCTGCAACACCTGCAGCTACACGCTTATAATGATTGTATACAGCCACTGATATTACTTTTTTAGCATGTTCCTGCCCTACCACATACTCATCAAGACTTGCCTTTATCTTATGAGGTGCTGGTATATTTTTTATATCCAGAATTGGGGCGTTTCCTGCTTTTTTCTTCTTCACTTTCTGCTTCTTGCTAATTGGATTTCCTTTCGGCTGGTCACCCGTATCATTATTAGGTCCACCCATCCCTGGAAAAAATCCAAAACTTCCTATATTAGGCATATTTTTCATCATGGCATCATAATCAAAAGGAGTCTGATTCATGGTGTCAATGGTTTTCTGCATACAATCATTGCATATGCATATACTATTTGGCAAATGCATCATTTGTCCAGCCTTGCTCTCCGGTCTGCGGCAGATATAACAAATATCTTCATATTCGGAATTCTCATTTGTATTCTCATTTGTATTCTCAATTTCTGACATAACTACCTCTATTCTGCTGCCATGCAGCTGTTCTATCTTTTATCCCTGAAACAGGTTATACGCTTTGTCACTGATTATACAAGAAATATACCTATGTGACAAGAAGAAAAAGTATTAGATTTTTATAAACTGACAAGGAGCAGACACGCTTTCATGTCTGCTCCTTGTAAATTTATTTTGAGATTATACGTAACTATAAGGGGGGAAATAGTTACAATTATGCTTATTTATTCACACCTTGCCATTCACAACGTGCCAGAATCATCAAAACGGCTAACATTACGGATTCATCTGAAACGGGAAATAGTTGTAATAATCATTGCTATTTTCTTCACTCTTTTCCTGTGAAGCAGAAGAAGATGTATCCTCTTCTTCTGGCAAATCTCCTAACGTTAATGAAAGCACTACTTCCTTGTATTCCCCATTGCTGAGACGTGCTACTGTAACAGGAATTGTCTCACCCTTTTTGTAATATTCTAATTTGCTTGAAAGAGCTGTCATAGAATCAATACTGTCACCGTCTAGCTTTACGATAATGTCACCCATCTGTATACCAGCTTTTTCCGCCGCTTTTCCATCAATTACTTCCGCCACATACACACCATATGGCATGCCATAGCCTTGATAAAATTCCTCTGTTACGCTGTTACCACGGATTCCAATATATCCCCTATCTGCTTCATCTACCTTAGTGCGTGTTTCTTTATTCATCAACTCATCAATAATTGGTTTTGCCTGTGAAATCGGAATGGCATATCCCATATTATCCACACTTGTTTCATAACCACTAGAGGATATTTTTGCGGAATTGATACCAATTAACTGTCCCTTTGAATTCAACAATGCACCGCCACTGTTACCAGCATTGATTGCTGCGTCTGTCTGGATAAGAGAAGATGACATATCATCATCTCCTAAATCCACATCTACTGCACTGACAATACCTGATGTTACAGATTGTCCATATCCTAATGCATTACCAATTGCAACCACCGGCTCACCCAGCTGTAATGATTCAGAATCTCCTAACGTTGCGTAAGCAAGCTGCTCTAACGTTGAGGATTTTACATCCGAGGTATTTACAGCAACCACCGCTAAGTCCATGCTAGAATCGGTACCTTTTATCTGAGCAGAAACAGATTCTCCATCTACGAAAGTTACTGTCAATGTGGTAGCACCATCTACTACATGGTTATTTGTTACAATAAGAAGTTCTGTATCATTCTGACCCACTAAAATACCAGAACCACTTCCCTGTCCCTCATAGGTGTACTGCTGTCCCCCCCATCCACTGACTGTTTCCTGAGAAGTCATAGATATGGATACCATTGCTGGCATATTAGCTTTTACTACAGAGGTTACATCTGTAACAACAACTTCTGTTTTTTCACTTGCCGTTTTAACCTGTTGTACCTGTTCACTAGAGTTCTTAGCTTCTTGTGTATCATCAGTGTTAACATTATTCTCTGCATCACCAGATGCGGCATCACCAGATGCTGTTATAGAATTCATTTTTCTTGAAATCTGATTTCCTATTTTTGAAACAGTTGTAACACCAAGTACCACTACTAAGCCGGCTGCAACCACGGTACCTGCAACGATGGCTACTTTTTTTCCTGTACCTTTCTTTTTTCTAGGTGGCTGACTATTCATTAAATCCTGCTGCATAATTTGCTGATAAGAACTCTGTTGCTCCTGCCGGCCATTGCCATATGGGTAATTCTCCCCATAATATGTTCTGTCTTCATGATTATCAGTACCTGTCTGTTCATTTTCATAATTATCGTACATAATACTCTCCCTTTCTATAACTAATAAGTTTTCATACGGCTATGCAGTACATCACAATACAAGATTATATTGCCCTGGTTCTGAACAGTTACAAATTTTCTTATGTCCTTTACTGTTCTTTCCTTCTTACAAGATATATCATAATGAGTATTTGTGATAAAAATGTGTCGTAATCTTTAAAAAATGATATAAAGAATTGTAGTAATTATTCTACTGTAACAGATTTTGCAAGATTACGAGGTTTATCTACATCACAACCACGACCGATAGAAATATAGTATGCAAACAGCTGTAATGGAATTACGGCTAAGGAGTTAGTAAAGTACTTGTTGGTTCCTGGTATATAGATTACATAATCACAGCTTTCTTCAATTTCTGCATTTCCCTCATTGGTTACT
Source organism: Lachnospiraceae bacterium (assembly GCA_045122835.1). Taxonomy (GTDB): domain Bacteria; phylum Bacillota; class Clostridia; order Lachnospirales; family Lachnospiraceae; genus JBGVMW01. The sequence continues at coordinate 7,875 of JBGVIB010000050.1, read as the reverse complement.
GCTATTACGAAGGCTCCTCTTGTCTTCACTTCCACAATGTTACTTAGTGTCTTTTTATACAAATCCTCCTGTGTTACTACAGCTGCTACTAACGTACCATCTTCAATTAAGGAAATTGTTCCGTGCTTTAATTCTCCTGCTGCATAAGCCTCTGAATGGATATAGGAAATTTCTTTCAGCTTCAAAGAACCCTCTAAAGAAATCGCGTAGTCGATTCCCCTTCCAATAAAGAACACATCCTTTGCTGCTAAATAGCGATTTGCAAACTTTTGAATCCGCTCTTTGTTATTCAGCACCATCTCTATCTGATCAGGAAGACATTTCAAGTCTTCAATCATGGATGCTAATGTATCCGCTTCAATGGTTTCTCTTACTTCTGCCAACTTTAATGCAAATACATAATGAGCAATAAGCTGTGCACTGTATGCTTTTGTTGTAGCAACTGCAATCTCCGGTCCTGCCAGTGTGTAAAGTACGGCATCTGCCTCTCTGGCAATGGAACTTCCCACCACATTTACAATTGCAAATGTCTTAATACCATTAGCTTTTGCTTCACGTAATGCCTCTAAGGAATCTGCCGTTTCTCCTGACTGGCTGATAATAACTACCAGGGAACTTTTATCAAATATCGGATTACGGTAACGGAATTCTGACGCTAAATCTACTTCCACTGGCACCCTGGATATACCTTCTAAAATGTATTTTGCAGTTACACCAGTATGGTATGCGGAACCACATGCTACAATCACAATCTTACTTATATTTTTCATTTCTTCTTCTGTTAAATTAACAGAAGACAAATCCAATTTATTATTTTTCAGATATGCGTACAGCGTATCCCGGACTGCCTTTGGCTGTTCATACATTTCCTTTAACATAAAATGCTCATATCCGCCTTTTTCCGCTGCTGCAATATCCCATGCGATGTGGGTTACTTCTTTTTTGATTTCTTCCTCATCTACATTATAGAATGTAATGCCATCTAATGCCAACTTTGCAATTTCTTCATTATTTATAAAATATACATCTCTTGTATATTTTAAAACAGCTGGAACGTCAGAAGCAATAATGTTGCCATGCTCACATTCTCCAACAATCAATGGACTATCCTTGCGTACCGCATATAATTCCTCCGGATGATCTTTGAACACAATTCCCAGAGCATAGGAACCTTCTACGCGATGCATTACCTTTGTAATAGCTTCTAACGGATTTCCTTTGTAATAGTAATCTAACAAATGTGCTACTACCTCTGGATCTGTCTCTGACTGGAAATGATATCCGTTCTTTGTCAGCTTTTCTTTCAACTTTACATAGTTTTCAATGATACCATTGTGAACGACAGCAATGGACTTCGCCTCGTTACAGTGAGGATGTGAATTCACCTCTGATGGTGCACCATGGGTTGCCCATCTAGTATGTCCAATTCCTATATTTCCCGGCATCATAGCACCGTCATGTGTAAGCTCGCTTAACACCTTCAATCTTCCTACTGCTTTCTTAAACTGTAATGTATCATTTTCTTTGTCATATACAGCAAGACCAGCCGAATCATATCCTCTGTACTCCAACTTTGCCAGACCATCTAATAAAATTGGTGCTGCCTTTTCTGAACCAATATAGCCTACGATACCACACATATCTATTTCCTCCCAACCTATTGCGTTTTCATACTATTCATTTTATGCTTTCACTTTTCTGTTCATACGTTTTGCAGAACCTGGCTTTAAACCTTCCTGCTGCTTTATATATAGAAAAAGCGCTGGTTTTCACCAGCGCCTTAGCTAAGTAAACCGTTCTTAGCATATCATATTTTGCATATTTCGTAAAGAATTAATGTGCATCCACTTTCGCACCAATTGACTTCACTGTATCTGATGGTACATATGTCTCAGAATCACCATACAGGAATGTATGTAAATTCACAACCTCATCTACGTAGCTTCCTGATGGCACTAAGTAATCTCCACCGCCTACTTTAATTCCCTTTGTTTCTTTCGGGAAAGATGATGTCTCTATAATCTCATATTTGGATGCTTTTCCTAATAATTCAAGAATCTGATTCAAAGAAACATTTGTTGCACAGTTTCCAAAACAATCATTTGCAATGGAAGTTAGTGTAAGTAAATCAGTCTTTTTCGCTTTTGTTAACATAGCTTCAATTATGGTACGCTGTCTCTCTGTACGCTTAAAGTCATCACCTACACCCTTACGAATACGGCAATAAGTAACTGCCTGTGCACCATCTAATGTTAAGGTACCACCGCCGGATAAGTAATTCGCTTTTACGCCAGCGGAATTCGCTGTTTCCTGCAGGTACTTATTGACAGCTGTTGCTTCTTTGTCAGCAACTTCTACTTCAATACCACCCAGCTTATCAATAATCTCTACCAATACATTCCAGTTCACTGTTGCAAATTCTGTAATATTTAAGTCCAGATTCTTGTTCAGCATGTCAATTGCCTGCTGTGGACCACCTGCACTGTATGCAGCATTTGCTTTTCTATAGGTGCCACCTCCTATATCTAAATATGTATCACGATATACAGATGCCATCTTTACTTCACTTGTTTCTTTGTTAATGCTTACAATAATTATGGTATCACTAAGTGTACCCTTACCTAACATGCCAGTTCTAGAATCCACACCAAATGCAGCAAGTGTCCAGTAACCTTTCATATTATCATCCTGCAAATCGGGATTGATAACAATCTCATCCTTATCTACTTTGTCAGCGATAACAGAACCGTCATCTCCTACACCTTTCACAGTGTTTAATTTATCACTTATAATTAATATTGCGGCAACAATCAATGCAATGATAATTACAGCAACTTCAGCAGCAATAATTGCTACTCTTTTCTTTTTCTTCTTGGACATTGGTTTATTTGCAGCGTCTTTTTTTCCTGTAGACTTTACAGGAGTTCTCTTCTTATCTGCCATTTCTACCATCCTTTCTCTTACTGTTATAGAAAATCACTTATTATCATACCCTACTCGTTTGTAGTTTTCAACTAAGAAAATATTAATTCTTTCTTAACTGAAATATGTAACACAAAAAGCCCGGTGCAACCGGGCCTTCCATTACTTCTTCAATGTGGCAATACCGCCCCATTTCTGATCTTTTTCTGAAATAATCAATTCCATTCCCTCTGGAATCGGCCACTCTACTCCGATTTCCGGATCATTCCATGCAAGACCGCCCTCATCATTTGGATGATAAAAATCTGTACATTTATATGCAAATTCTGCTGTATCGGATAATACTACAAATCCATGGGCAAAATTCTTTGGAATGAAGAACTGTTTCTTATTCTCTGCACTTAAAAGTACACCATACCACTGTCCGTATGTAGGAGAACCTTCACGGAGGTCAACTGCTACATCATACACTTCTCCGCTTACCACACGTACTAACTTGTCCTGTGGGAAATTAATCTGGAAGTGTAAGCCTCTTAACACACCCTTCTTTGACATAGACTGGTTATCCTGAACGAATTCCATATCAATGCCGGCTTCCTTATAATCATTGTAATTGTATGTTTCCATAAAGTATCCACGCTCGTCACCAAAAACAGTTGGTGTAATTACCTTCAGACCTTCAATGTGACATGTTTCTACTGTAATTTTTCCCATTGCTGTGATTCCTTTCTATTCTAATATTCTATAAACCGTTTGCAATATCTACTAAATACTGTCCGTATGCAGTCTTCATAAGCGGCTGTGCAAGAACTAATAACTGCTCACGGTCAATAAATCCACGCTTATAAGCAATCTCTTCAATACAAGATATATAGAGACCCTGACGCTTCTGGAACGCAGAAACAAAATCTGCTGCTGCCAAAAGCATATCATGATTGCCGGTATCTAACCAGGCAAATCCACGTCCTAAAGTCTCTACCTGAAGAGTACCACGATTTAAGTATTCATTATTTACAGATGTGATTTCGATTTCTCCTCTGGCAGATGGCTGTACATTCTTTGCGATATCTACTACATCATTGTCATAGAAGTAAAGTCCTGGAACAGCATAGTTTGACTTTGGATTCTGCGGCTTTTCTTCAATAGACAATGCCTTTCCTGTTTCATCAAATTCCACTACACCATATTCTCTTGGGTCTTTTACATAATAACCAAAGATAGTTGCTCCGCTTTCTCTTGCAGCCGCTCTCTGTAACACCTTGGAGAAGCTCTGTCCGTAGAAAATATTATCACCTAATACAAGCGCTACTCTGTCATTTCCAATAAAGTCTGCACCAACAATAAATGCATCTGCTAAACCTCTTGGCGATTCCTGTACAGCGTACTGAATCTCCATTCCTAACTGGGAGCCATCTCCTAACAACTCGCGGAAAATTGGCAAATCACGAGGGGTAGAAATAATCAGCACCTCACGAATTCCAGCCAACATCAGTGTGGATAATGGATAATAAATCATTGGCTTATCATAAACAGGCATAATCTGCTTACTGATTGCCTTGGTTAATGGATATAATCTGGTTCCGGAACCACCTGCTAATATAATACCTTTCATGGTTATAACCACTCCTATTCCGCAGTTTTTCCTGCATACATGTCGCTGTAATACTTCTGATAATCACCACTTGTTACATTTTTCATCCAGTCTTCATGCTCAAAGAACCACTTAATTGTCAAACGGATACCATCCTTAAACATAGTTTCCGGATACCAGCCGATTTCTTCCTTAATCTTATCTGGTGCAATGGCATATCTTCTGTCATGACCTTTTCTGTCTTCCACATAAGTGATTAACTCTTTGCTTACAAGTTCCTTACGTGGGTCACCTTCTGGTAACATTTCCTGTAATGTTTCTAAAATAATATTGATAATCTCAATGTTCTGCTTCTCATTGTGACCGCCAATGTTGTAGCGCTCACCTAATCTGCCCTGCTCCTGGACCATATCGATTGCCTTTGCATGGTCTTCTACATATAACCAGTCTCTGACATTCTTTCCATCGCCATATACTGGAAGCTTCTTGCCCTGTAATGCGTTGTTGATAATAAGTGGAATCAACTTCTCCGGGAACTGGTATGGACCATAATTGTTACTGCAGTTTGTAATATTGGCAGGGAACTTGTATGTGTCAATATAAGCCTTTACTAACATATCTGAAGATGCTTTACTTGCCGAATAAGGGCTGTGTGGGTCAATTGGAGATGTCTCATAGAAGAAAGCAGTCTCATCATCTGGGAGGGAACCATATACTTCATCTGTTGATACATGTAAAAACTTCTTATCAGCCTTGTATGTGCCATCTGGAAGCTCCCATGCTGCCTTTGCACAGTTTAACATAACTAATGTTCCTAATACGTTAGTCTGCACAAATACTTCCGGATTCTTAATGCTTCTGTCTACATGGCTTTCCGCTGCAAAGTGTACCACACGATCAATATCATTTTCTGCAAATACCTTAGCAATTGCCTCTTTATCACAGATATCAGCCTTTACGAAAGTATAATTTTCATATTCTTCTACTTCTTTTAAATTTTCTAAATTACCTGCATATGTTAATGCATCTACATTAATAATGCGAATATTTTCTTTACCATACTTTTTAAACATGTAATGAATATAGTTAGAACCGATAAAACCAGCTCCACCTGTAACTAAATAAGTTCTCATATCTAATCCTCCAAACTAAACTAATACACAATATGATATATTTTAGCATAATATTTGTTTTTTTTCAATGTCTTTTTCCACAATATTTCAACTCCATTTCCAGCACAATCTGTGATTATTGACAACTTGCCCGCTGTGGCACCCCTATCTCCCTAATCCCCAAGGGTAAACTATTGACATTTTTCAACTATGTTGCTATGCTGTTTAAGTTATAAAATAGGTAATTGCCTGTATTCCACTTGCTGTCAGCTGGGAACAGAACAATTATTAAATTCACATTATTAAACTAATTAAGTAAGAAAGGCTGTTAAATTCATGCAAATGGTGAAAGATAAGCGATACAAAAAGTTAATGTCGACCATGCTTTCCTTAATGATTATTGCCATACAGATTCTTCTGTATGCATACTGCTGGTTCGCATATTATGATACAATTATTCCTGAAGAATACAGCTTCTGGCGACGGGGTCACTGGCTGGTTATTGCAATTTATGGTATTTTGTTACTGATTATATCCAACGTGTATGGTGCTTACAAAATTGGCTACCTGCGAGTTATGGATGTATTATTTTCCCAGATATTATCTGTAGTCTGTGTCAATATTATTACCTGGCTTCAGATTTGTCTGATTAACCGGTGGATTATCACACCGCTCCCGATGCTGGCACTCACCATCTGGGATGTTATTGTGATTATTTTATGGATAGGGGGCTCCACATTCCTGTTCCGCTATCTCTATCCACCAAGACGTCTGCTATTGATACATGGTGAAAGAAACCCATCTTTCTTGGCAGATAAGGTGAATGCACGTCCTGACAAATATGCCATACAGGAAATTATCGATATCAAAGAAGGATTTGATGTCGTTCAAAAGAAAATGCACGAATACGAAGGTGTGGTAATTTGCGATCTGCCTTCCCACGAACGAAATGCATTATTAAAATACTGCTTTACTAACTCCATCCGGTGTTACATGACACCAAAGCTTACCGATATCATTATGATGGGTTCCACAAGCATTCATTTATTTGATACACCATTACAATTATCACGAAACAAGGGACTTACACCGGAACAGCGTTTCGCAAAGCGTATCGTTGATATTGCAATTTCCCTTATTGTGCTGATTCTGTTTTCACCTGTGCTACTTATCAGTGCCATTGCCGTGAAATTATATGATGGTGGCCCTGTTTTGTATAAACAGGATCGTCTTACTTTAGGTGGTGAGGTATTTCAGATTTATAAATTCCGCAGTATGCGCGTGGATTCGGAGAAACATGGTGCACGATTAGCTATGAAAAATGATGACCGTATCACCCCTGTTGGAAAGATACTCCGCACCCTGCATGTGGATGAGCTTCCACAGCTTATCAATATTTTAAAAGGGGAAATGTCCTTCGTAGGGCCTAGACCAGAACGTCCAGAAATCGCTGCAAAATATGAAGAAGAAATACCAGAATTTCATTTCCGCTTGAAGGTAAAAGCTGGATTAACAGGATATGCACAGGTATATGGAAAATATAATACCGTACCTTATGATAAGTTAAAATTAGATTTGTATTATGTACAGAACTATTCTGTATTTCTTGACTTTAAACTGATTATGCTGACTGTCAAGGTTCTGTTCCAGAAGGACAGTACGGAAGGTGTGGATGCCACACAGACAACAGCAATGAAGACAAACAAAGATTCCATATCATAAAAACATAACATTACCAACTTTTTGTTTACAATACCCCAAGGGTACTGAGCATTTGTCCGAATACCAAATGTCAGTACCCTTGGCATATGATGGAGGATAATATGACAAAAACACCTATTATAAGTGTCATCATTCCCGCTTACCGATGCGAAGCTACCATTGCTGACGCCATTGAATCTGCACTGCGACAGGATATTGATTTAGAGATACTTGTGGTAAATAATGACAAAAACAATAAAGCACTATCTTCCCTTCTTCATAGCTATAATGACAGGGAAAACGTATTTATTTTTGATAATGAGAAGAATCTGGGGGCTGCAAAGGGACGAAATCTTGGCGTAAAGCTTGCCAGAGGCCGCTACATTGCCTTTCTTGATGCTGATGATATGTGGACAGAAGGAAAACTAAAAGAACAACTTACTTTGCTTGTACAATCAAATGCACCTATTTGCTGTACAGCAAGAGAATTAATCAAACCGGATGGTTCTAAAACCGGACGAGTGATTCCGGTAAATTCCAAGATATCCT
>JBGVIB010000049.1:0-10091 GCA_045122835.1 Lachnospiraceae bacterium | reverse complement strand
TATTTAAGGGCTGGTACACAGATAATAACTTTAATGCTGAGTCGAAGATAGTAACGATTTCCAAGGAAACAAAGAGCACGGTGACTTTGTATGCAAAGTGGGAGAAGGTAAAGAAACCTGCAAAGGCAACGCTTAAGTCGGCAAAGAGCAGAAAATCTGGTACAATAACCGTGACTGCAAAGAAAGTAAGTTCAGTAACAGGCTATCAATTTACAATTGCTACAGATAAGAAATTTAAGAAGAATGTAAAAACAGTTAATACAAAGAAGCTTACCACTACATTTATAAGCTTGAAAAAAGGAACTACATATTATATAAAGGTTCGTGCATACAAAACGGATTCCGCAGGCAAGAAAGTGTATGGGGCATACAGCAGTGTGAAGAGGATAAAGGTAAAGAAATAACCATTTACAAAAAAGAACCCGTTTACAATCCATGCCCATTCTGCTATAATATGTGACGGTATTTTGTAAAAAAATAGGTAACCATAGAAAAAATGGTTGTAATTAAGAAAGTAGGAGGCTGCAATATCGTGGGAAAGTATACACAGGAAATTAAAAGAAGAAGAACCTTTGCCATCATCTCTCACCCGGATGCCGGTAAGACAACCTTAACAGAGAAGTTTTTGTTATATGGAGGTGCCATTAATCTTGCCGGTTCTGTAAAAGGAAAGGCAACGTCCAGACATGCGGTGTCTGACTGGATGGAGATTGAAAAGGAAAGAGGTATTTCCGTTACGTCTTCCGTATTGCAGTTTGAATATGACGGTTACTGCATCAACATCTTAGATACGCCGGGACATCAGGATTTCTCGGAGGATACGTATCGTACCTTAATGGCTGCGGATTCCGCTGTCATGGTAATCGATGGTTCTAAAGGTGTTGAGGCACAGACAAGAAAGCTGTTTAAGGTATGTGTAATGCGCCACATTCCGATTTTTACCTTTATTAATAAGATGGATCGAGACGCTAATGATACCTTTGATTTGTTAGACGAAATCGAGAAGGAATTAGGCATTGCGACCTGCCCGGTCAACTGGCCAATTGGTTCTGGTAAAGGATTTAAGGGCGTGTACAACAGAAACACAAGAGAAATCCTGTTATATTCTGACACAGAAAAAGGAACCAAGGAAGGCGAGGAAAAGATTATTTCTGTGGATGATCCGGAATGTGTTACTTATATTGGACAGGATGCTTATGATAAATTAATGGAAGAAATTGAGCTCCTTGACGGTGCCAGCGCAGAATTTGATATTGACTTAGTATCAAAAGGTGAATTGTCACCAGTATTTTTCGGTTCTGCCCTCACTAACTTTGGTGTGGAAACATTTTTAAAGCATTTCTTAGAAATGACTTATTCACCACTTCCAAGACATGCAGATTGTGGGGAAGTTGACCCGATGTCTGATGATTTTTCTGCATTTGTATTTAAGATTCAGGCAAATATGAACAAGGCACATAGAGATAGAATTGCATTTATGAGAATTTGCTCTGGTAAATTCAATGCAGACGAGGAAGTGTTCCATGTGCAGGGTGGAAAGAAGCTTCGTTTATCCCAGCCACAACAGCTTATGGCTCAGGAACGTAAGGTAATTGAGGAAGCTTATGCCGGTGACATTATTGGTGTCTTTGACCCAGGTATTTTCTCTATAGGAGATACCATTTGTGCGCCGAAGAATAAATTTACATTTGAAGGAATTCCTACTTTTGCACCGGAGCATTTTGCAAGAGTAAGACAGATTGATACCATGAAGCGTAAGCAGTTCGTGAAAGGAATTTCCCAGATTGCCCAGGAAGGTGCCATTCAGATTTTCCAGGAATACAACACAGGTATGGAAGAAATTATTGTAGGCGTTGTAGGTGTACTGCAGTTTGATGTGTTGAAATATCGTCTGGAAAATGAGTACAATGTGGATATCCGTTTAGAAAATCTTCCATATGAGCATATTCGTTGGATTGAAAATGAAGAAATTGATTTAGATAAATTAAGCGGAACTTCAGATATGAAGAAAATCCGCGACTTAAAAGGCAGACCATTACTTCTGTTTGTGAACAGCTGGAGTATTGGAATGACAGTAGATAGAAATGAAGGATTAATTTTATCGGAATTCGGTAAGAATTAATATAAAAAAGCACTTTGAAAACACCGTAAATTCTGCTATAATTATAAATACAGATGTTTTTTCGTGATGAGTGAGAATTGGTTTTAGAACTTTGAAAATTAGGACATGATAAATAGCAGAAGTAATAGGAGGTTTATAATATGGCTGAGAACAGAAACACATACAAGTTAGAAGAAGGCAATTTGGGCGAAGTACAAGTTGCTGACGAAGTTGTGGCGATTATTGCTGGTCTGGCAGCTACAGAAGTAGAAGGTGTGGCATCTATGGCAGGTAATGTTACCAATGAGTTGATTAGTAAGCTAGGTATGAAGACACTGTCAAAGGGTGTGAAGGTAGTTGTAGAAAGCGGTGTAGTATCAGTGGAACTTGCGCTGAATTTAAAGTTCGGATACAACATCCCAAATACCAGTGCGGCTGTTCAGGAAAAGGTTAAGTCAGCAATTGAAAACATGACTGGCCTTAGCGTTGCTGATGTAAACATTCGTATTGCAGGTGTAGAGAATCTGTAAATGGTAAGGCAGGGGATTGTGTTGAACGATTCGCTGCTTTTCTTTATACATTTATTTCACATAGGAGGCTAATTGTGAGTAGACGAGAATTAAGAGAACATATTTTTAAAATTTTATTTCAGGTAGAATTCAATTCCGTTGAGGAAATGAAGGAACAGACAGCGCTTTACTTTGGTAATATTGAGTTAGAAGATGGTAAAGAGAAAACATATATCAGCGAGAAATTAAACAACATTGTGGAATACATCCCAGAGATTGATAAAAAGATTAATGAGTATTCTGAAGGTTGGAAGGTTGACCGTTTAGGAAAAGTGGAATTATCCATTATCCGTCTTGCAGTTTACGAGCTTTTATATGACGATGACATTCCAACAGGAGTGGCTATCAATGAAGCCATCGAGCTGGCAAAAACATTTGGTAACGACAGCGCACCGGCTTTCATCAATGCAGTTTTGGGTAAAATATCCAGAGGAGTAGGAAATTCGTAATAGCGTGAGGTAACTATGGGAAAAGCATATTCAGTCAGTCAGGTTAATGCATATGTGAAAAATATGTTTACGCAGGATTTTTTTCTGAATAAGGTTTCAGTAAAGGGTGAAGTGTCAAACTGCAAGTACCATTCTTCCGGTCATATTTATTTTACATTGAAAGATAGTGGCGGCGTATTGTCCTGTGTGATGTTTGCCGGGCAGCGAAAGGGATTAGCATTTCGATTAGAAGAGGGTTTAAGCGTCATTGTGTCTGGTACGGTGGATGTGTATGAACGTGATGGAAAATATCAGTTGTACGCTAAGGAAATTATGCGGGAAGGTGCCGGTGATCTGTATCAGAAATTTGAGGCATTAAAGGCAGAATTAGAGGAAATGGGGATGTTTGCAGAGGAATACAAGCAGCCCGTTCCTAAATATATTCAGACTTTGGGAGTAGTGACAGCACCTACCGGAGCAGCAGTCCGTGACATTATCCAGATTGCAACAAGACGAAATCCTTTTGTCCAGATTATTTTGTATCCTGCAAAAGTTCAGGGTATAGGTGCGGCGGAGAGCATTGTTTCAGGAATAAAAGCGTTGGAAGAAAAAAAGGTAGACACCATTATCGTTGGCAGAGGCGGCGGTTCTATTGAAGATTTGTGGGCATTTAATGAGGAAATCACAGCGAGAGCCATTTTTGAATGTTCTGTGCCTGTTATTTCTGCAGTAGGACATGAGACAGACGTTACCATTGCTGATTATGTAGCAGATTTAAGGGCTCCAACCCCATCAGCAGGTGCGGAACTGGCTGTATATGATTATGAAGACTTTGTGGCTGGGCTGTTTCATTACAGGCGTTTGCTGAACCAGAATATGCAGTATAGAATTTCCTCGTGGAAGGAGCAGATAGACAGCAGGGAAAAGAGACTTAATTTTTTGTCTCCGGAGTATAAGGTTCGGGAAAAACGCCAGTATCTTGCAGAACTTCATGAAAAATTAAACAGGGAAATGGGGCAGGCTATCCAGAAAAAGAAACACCAGATGGCTTTATGTGCAGAAAAATTAGAGGGGTTATCTCCATTAAAGAAGCTGCAGCAGGGATTTTCCTATGTGGAAGATGAGCAGGGAAAGACTGTCTATTCCGTACAGGGGCATGATGTGGGTGACAAAATAAAGATTCATGTGACAGACGGCGTTCTTGAGGCGATTGTTGAGGGAATCAGTGAGGTGTAGATGTGAAAAAGAAAGAAGTAAGTATAGAGGAAGCATTTGTGTTGTTAGAAGAAGCAATAGGGAAGTTAGAAGACAGGGATACTACTTTAGAAGAATCTTTTCAGACATATCAGCAGGGCATGGAATTGTTAAAGCTGTGTAACGAGAAAGTGGATAAGATTGAAAAGAAAGTACTGGCTATGAATGAAGATGGTGAGTTGTATGAATTTTAACGAAGAATTAAGAGAGAAAACCAATCATATTGAAGCAGTTATTCATAATTATCTGCCGAAAGAGGAAGGATACCAGAAGACGGTTATTGAAGCCATGAACTACAGCGTAGAGGCTGGTGGAAAGCGTTTACGCCCTATGCTTATGAAAGAAACCTATCACATGTTTGGAGGCGAGGGAGAAGTGGTTGAGCCTTTTATGGCAGCCATGGAAATGATTCATACTTATTCTCTTGTTCATGATGATTTGCCTGCTATGGACAATGATGAGTATCGTAGAGGAAGAAAGACAACCCACGTTATGTATGGGGAAGCCATGGGAATTCTTGCCGGTGATGGTTTGTTAAATTATGCATTTGAGACTGCTGTAAAAGCATTTGCATTAGAGCCTGGGAATGAAAAACTGCCGGATGCTTTGCGGGTGTTAGCCCATAAAGCTGGCATTTATGGTATGCTTGGCGGTCAGTGTGTTGATATAGAGGAGGAAGGCAAGCCTCTCACCAGAGATAAATTAGATTTTATTCACCGATTGAAGACTGGTGCGTTGATTGAAGCTTCCATGATGATAGGAGCACTTCTTGCCGGAGCTTCCAAAGAAGAAGTAGATGTTGTGGAGCGTATTGCCGGTAAGGTCGGGTTGGCGTTCCAGATACAGGACGATATTCTGGATGTTACAAGTACTACAGAGATCCTTGGCAAGCCGGTACTAAGTGATGAAAAAAATAACAAGACCACATATGTGACAATCAGGGGATTAGAACAGGCAAAAAAAGATGTAGAAGATATTTCAAATGAAGCGGTTGCTTTACTGGATGGACTTTCCTGTGAAAATGCGTTTTTAAGAGAATTGATTCTTATGTTAGTTTCCAGGGAAAAATAAATTGATATAAGGGGGAAGTCAATTGTATTTGGAAAAAATAAAGAATCCGGGCGATGTAAAAGCCCTGAATAATGAAGAAAGTAAACTGCTTGCGGAGGAGATTAGGCAGTTTTTGATAGAGAAAATAAGCTGTTCTGGTGGACATTTAGCATCGAATCTTGGTGTGGTGGAATTAACTATTGCACTACATCAGGTATTTAACCTGCCGGAAGATAAGATTATCTGGGATGTAGGACATCAGGCTTATACACATAAAATTTTAACCGGCAGGCAAAGTGGATTTGATGAATTGCGCAAATATGGCGGTATGAGTGGATTTCCGAAGCGCAAGGAAAGTGAGTATGATTGCTTTGATACAGGTCACAGCTCTACCTCAATATCTGCGGGGCTTGGTTATGTAAGTGCACGGGACATTAAAGGTGATAATTATCATGTAATATCTGTTATTGGTGATGGTGCATTGACCGGTGGTATGGCATTTGAAGCCCTGAATAACGCAGGGCAGTTGAAGAAGAATTTTATTATTGTGCTAAATGACAATAATATGTCTATTTCTGAAAATGTTGGTGGATTGTCAAAATATTTGGGCAATTTAAGAACCGGAGAATTTTATAAAGGATTAAAGGACAATGTTCACCAGACAATGTCAAAAATACCTTATTATGGTGATAAAATCTCAGATGCGTTGCACAAGACAAAAAGTGGTATCAAACAGTTGATTATTCCGGGAATGTTTTTTGAAGAAATGGATATCACATATTTAGGCCCAGTGGATGGTCATAATATTCCGCAATTGAAGCGAGTTTTAAGAGAGGCATCTAAAAAGGAGGGGGCTGTTCTTGTCCATGTAATGACAAAAAAAGGTAAAGGATATGCACCGGCAGAACGTCATCCATCCAGATTTCATGGAGCAGAACCTTTTGAGATAGAAACGGGACTTCCGCAGAAAGGTCATAAGCCAACCTATACTGATATTTTTTCGACCGTTATGTTTAAATTAGGTGCAAGAAAGCCTGAAGTTGTGGCGATTACAGCAGCAATGGCAGAAGGAACGGGATTAAAACGTTTCCGTAACGTGTATCCGGATCGTTTTTTTGATGTGGGTATTGCTGAGGAGCATGCAGTCACTTTTGCAGCAGGCTTGGCGGCAGGAGGGCTTAAGCCAGTATTTGCGGTGTATTCCTCCTTTTTACAACGTGCCTATGATCAGGTGCTTCATGATGTGTGTATTCAGGATTTGCCTGTTGTCATTGCCATTGACCGTGCAGGTCTGGTGGGAAGTGACGGCGAGACACATCAGGGAATTTTTGACATTTCCTTCCTGTCTACCATACCAAACATGCATCTTATGGCTCCTAAAAACAAATGGGAATTGTCCGATATGCTGAAATTTGCGGTGGATTTTGAACATCCAATTGCACTTCGGTATCCGCGAGGAGAAGCCTATGATGAATATAAAGAATTTCGCGCCCCGATTGTATTTGGCAAGAGCGAAATGATTTATGAAGAAGAAGATATCGCATTGCTTGCAGTGGGTAGCATGTTTAAAACTGCCATACAGGTTCGTAGAAAATTAAAAGAAATCGGTTATAATTGTACGTTAGTAAATGCAAGATTTATGAAGCCATTTGATACGGAATGTTTACAGGAACTGGCTAAAGACCATCGCCTGGTGGTTACTTTGGAAGAAAATGTGAAAAAAGGTGGATTTGGTGAGCAGATAGAAAATTATGCCACAGAAAATAACCTGCCATACAAGGTATTGGTTGGGGCAATTCGAGATGAATATGTGGAACATGGAAATGTAGATATCTTAAAGCAGGAAACGGGTATTGATGCAGATTCTATTGTGAAAAAAATTATTACTGTGTATACAGGAATGTAAAAAACAATAGTATCAAGATAGTTAGGTGTTGATAGTTGGTAATTATTGAATATTAGTATAATACAATCATGTATTATGTTTTGCTGCACAATCATTGTGAAAACATGAATGTTACAGGAAAAATTCATTATTGTAGGTGAGTTCTGCAAATTGAAGTTTACATGATTGGATTTTAATTAAGTAAATCAAAAGATTATATCAGCTATCTTGGAACGTTATAAAGAGGTGCTTGAATGGGAAAAGAAAGACTGGATGTTCTGCTTGTGCAGAGACAAATGGTAGAGTCTAGGGAGAAAGCAAAGGCAATTATTATGTCCGGAAATGTTTTTGTTAATGGACAGCGCGAAGACAAAGCAGGCACATCCTTTGACCCTGAAAAAATAAAGTCAATTGAAATAAAAGGAAATATCCTTCCATATGTAAGTCGTGGAGGACTAAAGCTAGCGAAAGCTATGGAATGCTTTGATGTGCAGCTTGCCGGAAAAATCTGCATGGACATTGGGGCGTCTACTGGTGGATTTACAGACTGCATGCTCCAAAATGGTGCGGTTAAAGTATTTGCAGTAGATGTGGGGCATGGTCAGTTAGCGTGGAAATTACGTAATGATGAACGTGTAATCTGCATGGAAAAGACAAATATCCGCTATGTAACACCGGATGATATTGGTGAACCATTGGATTTTGCATCTGTGGACGTGTCATTTATTTCCCTTACAAAGGTCCTGCCAGCCGCTTATGAACTGTTAAAGTCAGATGGACAGATGGTATGTCTCATTAAGCCACAGTTTGAGGCAGGCAGGGAAAAGGTAGGAAAAAAAGGTGTAGTCCGGGAAAAATCCGTTCATATTGAAGTGATTGAAATGGTGACAGATTTTGCACTGCACCATGGATTTCATGTGAAGAATCTGGAATTTTCTCCGGTAAAAGGCCCGGAAGGCAATATTGAATATCTGGTACATTTAGAGAAAACAGATACTATGGAGGGAGAGATGGCAGGTATCTCCATTCAGGAGATTGTGGAAAAGGCACATGTGGAATTAGACAAATAGGATTGTTGTAGGTGTCATATGGCTTGGTTTTAAAACATTTTATGTTAGTGAATATATATGCTATAGTATTTCGTAAAGGATATTTTCTGAAAATGTACAGGTATGAAGAAGCTATTGTTGCGAAAGAATAATGAAATAATACAGGCGGTCGTGGAGGTATGAGTTCATGAAACGGTTTCTTGTGATAGTGAATGAACAAAAAAGCGATGCACAGGATGTTGGTTTACAGATAAAAAAATATTTAGAACAGCACCAGTGCCAGTGCAGGGTACATAAAGTTGGTGGAAAATTTACAGCAGAAGGCAGTGATGCAATTCCTAAGGAAGTGGTAAAGGATGCAGAATGCGTGCTGGTTCTTGGTGGTGATGGAACTTTGATTCGTGTTGCGGCAAGAATACAGGAATACAATCTTCCTATGCTTGGCATTAACATGGGAACCATGGGCTTTCTTACCGAAATAGAACCAAATCAGATTGCAGGTGCCCTTGACAAGCTGATGCATGGAGAATACACCATAGAAGAACGTATGATGATTGCAGGCTGTGTGCGAACTGCAGGTGTTCAGTCAGAGGAACAGGTGGCATTGAATGATGTGGTGCTTACAAGAGCAGGTTCCCTTCGGGTGGTGGAATTTAATATTTATGTAAATGGAGCATACCTTCATTCTTACAAGGCGGATGGTGTTATTATATCCACCCCTACCGGTTCTACCGGCTATAATTTGTCAGCAGGAGGACCTATTGTAGAGCCTCAGGCAGCTATGCTGTTAATTACGCCGATTTGTCCTCATACATTAAATTCCAGAACCATTGTTTTGTCCAAAGATGATTATATTGAAGTGGAAATAGGACCGGCAAGAAACGAAGAATTGGAAAAAGCAGAAGTAGTTTTTGATGGTTATAGAAAGGTATCGTTGCAGACCGGTGATCGTGTATGTATACGCAATTCTGAAAGTCGTACAAGAATTATTAAAATAAATGAAAGAAGCTTTTTGGAAATTTTACGAAGAAAAATGGGTTGATAAAGGGCAGAGGTTGCAGCAGAAAAAATGGTTAAGAGCCACAAAAGCGGCAGATTGAGAGGGAAAAATGAAAAGTGAACGTCACGCAAAAATTGTTGAGCTGATTGGCAAATACCAGATAGAAACCCAAGAGGAATTAGCCAGGCTTTTAAATGAAAATGGATTTAGCGTCACCCAGGCAACTGTTTCCAGAGACATTAAGGAATTGAAGTTGACAAAGGTATCATCTGGAAATGGTGGGCAAAAATACGATTTGGTGCAGCAGGGTGATAGTGTCAGTGAAAAATATATGCATATTCTGAAAAACGGCTTTGTATCTATGGATATGGCGCAAAATATTCTGGTCATCAAGACTGTTTCCGGAATGGCAATGGCAGTTGCTGCAGCACTTGATAACTTAAACTGGAATGAAATTGTTGGCTGTATTGCAGGTGATGACACTATTATGTGTGCGGTGAGAACGGTAGACGATACTAAGCTTGTTATGAATAAAATAAGGAAAATTGTAGTATAATATGATACATGCTCTAGGTGGTAAAATTCTGGTTTGTAGGGGTGTTGAATCATGGTCGCTACCCAGACGTGAATTAGCGGAAGGGACTCCCAAGGGCAACTCAGACTTACACTGTAGGTGAGCCGCTTACTGGCATGGCATATTCCACGCAGACCGAAGCCAACGTTCCGGTGAACTAACTCCTTAGAGAGACTTAGGC
>JBGVIB010000048.1:0-14844 GCA_045122835.1 Lachnospiraceae bacterium | reverse complement strand
TGAAGATCTGGAAAAAGATCTGGATTTGATTGCTTATATGATCGAACAGGATGAATAAATCAACTGAATAAGATTTAGATATGGCCAAGGGCCAGGTCTTAATGAGCACCGCGTATCCACTTTGGGTATGCGGTGTTTTTTTCTAGCTGCTTGCCTCGTTGACACATGCCTTTACCGCCTTATTGCAGCTTGCTGAAAGCTGTACATCACCAGTTCATATTTTCAGACACGCAAACAAGAGGACCATCCGCTCCTCGTTTTTTAACCTTGTTCTTTGTTTCATCTTTTAAAAAATCTTCTTTTCTGCCGCTACAAAGACAAGCCAGTGCCCTCTTCAGGGCATAATCTTTAATTCAGGGCTGTAGTCAAATCTATATTCAGATCTGTCTTGACCTTTGCAATGGTGTATACGAAGAAGTCACTGTTGAGATCTGTGTTGGTTATTGATTCTTCTATCTCATTCGCATCTATTGGACTATCTGAAATAATCACATAACCTGTCACACGGTAATTACTATAATCCAAACCATCCCCTGCTTCTAAGATAAAGGATGCTTCGCCTATATTCTCTGCTACAGTTAATTGATTCTGCCCATAACTTAGACAACGATAATAATATGTTCCGTTCGCACCTGTTACTGTTGTAAGATTAGTATTATTTTTCAGATTACTTGTATCAGTTCCAAAGTATAAGTCAATCTTATCCCCTGTATACAGCTCATAATGAGGAGCATTAATTCCATTTTGCCGTTCACACTTTTCTTCAATCTTGTATACAAAAGTATAGTATTTACCTTTTATATCTTCATTACGATAGTCATCAGGGAACGCGATTTTTGCCTTAAATGGAATAATTCCAGTATCTGTATCACCCGATTGGTAACAGTTAATTCCCTGGTAAAGCAAATCAACCGTCTGCAATGCAAAACCAAGCTCTGTAACAATATTTACGTCAACCCATGCCTGAATAGAATCCCTTATTTCTCCATTACCAGCATTATCTGCATCTGTGCCAATCAGCAGATCTGCTGTAAGAAAATACTTTGCTTTATCCACAAATGCGCTCATATCTGCCATGGAGAAATCCAGAACAATCCTTACTTTTTTAGTCCAAGTCTTCTCCGATACAAACTTCGTAATATCAATTGGATCTAAGCCACTATCGCCATAGAAATACACATCTGAAATTCCATTTCCCTGAATTACATAAGGCTGTTTATAACGTTCTAATTCACCATTTGCATTTGTAGTTTCAAAATAGATCTGAGTACCAACAGGTAATGAAACACTATGACTAGTATCACCTATGGTTTTCTGCAATGCCACCGCAATATCCAAATAGACAGGATTGCCCGCATTTGCTTTTTTCCATACATCATATATAATTGTACTATACTCTATTGTAAAGGCAATACTTCCCCCCTCAACAATTTCTCCTTCTACCTCACACTGATCGTCAACAAATTCACATTCAAATCCAGGCTTCTCACTTAAAATCACAAGGCAATGTTCCGTATATTCAATGCGATTATATAATCTTGAATTAATTGTTTGCAATCCTGAAATATCTGTATGAATACTATATGTTGAATCTTTTCTTTTTGTTTTTATTGCATTATCTACCTGTGAAGTATCTACCAACAGCAAATAATTTTCTACTGCCACATTATCCATAGTCTCTCCACAAACATCTACATAGGCTGTATCTTTATACTCCTTACACATACCAATCCCTTTGGTAGTATAAAAATCCACATCATTGCTGGCCACAAATTGTGTAAAGTCTATTGCATTTTCTTCTGTACCCTTTACCGTATAATAATATGGCTTTCCTCCATTTTCCAGATCAATTAACGTCAATTGAGTACCTTGAAGGAAATATATAGGTTTTTCCTTATTTACACTTTGCATCTGTAACTGTTTTGGAATAATCGCATCTGCATAACGTATTCTCGCCTCTCCATATACATATTCCAGATAAACTGTATAACTTTCGCCAATATCTATTGAATAGGAAGCTTCATAACCAACAGGAGTATAAAATCCGTTTTTAACAACACTTACATCATATTCAAGCCCCTTTACAAAACGCATATGGTTGTCTACTTCTAACTCCTGCTCTACATAAACAGGTATCTTCAATTCCCATTTGGTTTCTCCACCATACTGATATGCAATCGTGATAACAGTAAAAGTAATATTGTTCTCATCCGCCATTGAATCATATAAACGAGTTCCATCTGCTGCCGTATTCACAAATGTATATTTATTGTTACTATTCTCCTGTTTTGTAGCTTGAACGGTAGCTGGTATTTCCTTACCATCATCAGTCTTAGAACCATCTACAATTATACCATTTTCTAATAATTTTCTCGTTGTAGTAACTTCAATTGTCTGGTTATCATAGGAATTTAATGCACCGGAATTATTTGTCAGAATATTAATGTAAGTCTGAAGAACATCATCTAAAGACTCATCAGAAGTTCTGAAGACCACTAATGGCAAAATATTATTCTGGTCGTCTTTAAAATCAGAAACATATTCTCCATCTTTCATATAGGTTCCTTCATAAACGCCGGCAATACTTGTATTATTAGAATATGCCCCAGCCATATAATTGTCATTTAATTTATATGCATAACGTCTGTCTTTATCCTCGCCCTGATATGTATTATAAATCAATTCAAGATTTGAGAACCCAGAATATTCGCCATCAGCCGTTTGCCGTTCTACATTCATAGAATCATAAACAATATAATACTGAGCACGATATTTTTCATACATATCTGTTGTAGTAAGAGGCGTTGTATTCATTCCCACATCAGATGCAGGACGATATGTATTATCTTCATAGTAAATATTGATTCCAACAAAGGTATTCTTTCTACTTGTGGAACTGGTTAATGTTCCTGCAACGGCTCCAATGCCATAAGAATACAGATATAACTCTTCCTCTGGCAGATTCCGTAATTCAGAAACTAGTTTAAGTGCATTATCAGCTGGCCTCACCATAGTTTTTGCATATAACTTTTTCTTTAATTCATCTATTGATGTATTTGTCAAATAATTTGATATTATGACAGAATTGTCTACTTCATCAGCTGCAGACCATGCACGTTTTGCCTCTGCAAGAAATTCTTCATCTTCAAATAAACCTATATAATTATCTTTCAACTTAGTATCATAAAAGAATGTATTTGCATTACTTGTTCCCACAACACCACCTATTGCAGTAACATTGTATGGATCTACTCCTGCCAATAAGTTACCCCGAATCTCAACCGCTTCAATTGGTCCTAAAGTGGCGCTAGTTTCAATTTTCCCCGCAAATCCACCAGCCAAATTTGTCGAATACGTAGCAGGATTATTATATATATAGGAAATAATCTTATTACTTGAAATAATAAGATTTGATATTCCTGTACTTTCAGAACCTGCAGTATATGTTCCGAACACACCGCCTGCAATATCACCACAGATCAGATTGTTTGTCACCTCATTTTCAACTACATTATTACTATCAGCATTATTCTCTGAAACAGATACTTTTTGTGCTGCATTTCCCACAAATCCTCCAGCTACACGAGAATAGTCAGGAGCAATAACCGAATCAGCTACCTTACAGCCAGTAATACAAACTTCAAGTGTTGCGTCACCAGTAATCGAGCCAACAAGTCCTCCTATTTCTCCTGGCACACTATTAAATAATCTATAACTTGTGTTAGGATTCGTTAAAGATAACTCACTTTCAATAACGCTTACTTTATTTAACTCCGGAGACACTCCGTTCATCTCAAACATTCCAATACATCCACCAAGACGATATGCACTCTTTAGAGTAACTCCCTGCACCACAGAATCTTTAATACTCGCTTTTTGTGATAATCCTATCATTCCTCCTACAGTACCATAACTCTCTATCACTGTATTTTCTGATTTAGGATCTCCCTGAATCTTACAAGATGATATTTCCATTGTTGAAAGACCATCAGGAAAGTATCGTCCAATAAATCCCCCAACTCCTGTATTATTTTCTAAATACCATACTGTAATCGGGCTATTTAATTTTATATTCTCTTCTTTCTTAGAAATATTTACAATGCACTCTTCCTCTGTACTTCCTATTACGATATTATTCAACTCAATATTTGATCGCCAACTATATCCGATAATTCCACCTACTGATGCCGTGCTTTCTGTCCATGTAGAAGTATAATATGCATTCTTTGAATATACTGTAAGATTTGTCACAGTCGAATTATGAAGATACAAGTTATTAAAATAAAATAAATCCGTAGCTCCAATAATCCCACCTACTGATGATCCGCGACCTCTTGTAAATACAGTTACCTGATCTCCCTTTACTCCATTGTTTTCTCCCTTTTGTTCTACATCATCCGGATTTTTTATTCCAATATAAATGTTACCAGCATCCCTTGAAAAAGATTGAACCTTTCCAATGAGACCACCAGCATGACCCTCTGTGATTCCTTCCTCTATGATTTTTCCCTCTTTAGAATCACAGCCTCCTACAACATCTAATTTCTCTAGTGCAATTTCTTGCGCAGTAAAATCTGCACCACCAGTTTGTCTCATATTACCAACGAGACCTCCTGCATATCCGGTGGCATCCACAGTCAGTTTTTTCAGATTGACCTGCGTAAATTTCACTTTATTCACTGCGAAACTCATAAAACCGCCTGCATGATAGAGCACATTCTGAGTATAATAAGAGCTATTTGAAACAACATCAAGCCCCTGATTGTACACTTTTCCCGATAAAGTTATATTTTGAATTAACAATTCGCAATTGTTTCCTGTCCCTAAGTTTGGAACCTCATTCAATAATCCAGCTCGCGGAGAATCCATTTCTTCTGTAACAATCATTTCTAAATTGATAAGAGCGCTTTCAGAGGCGGTTCCCTTCAAATTACTCTTAAACAATAACGTGGTATCTGAAAGACGAACTTGATTTGTATCTGTGTATTTAGTACAATGATATCTTGCTCCCAGCCCCCGGAATGCCATTTCAAATACTGACATATCATAGTATTCTCCCGTCAATTCATAGGTAAGAATTGTGTCTTTATCTACAGTAGTTGGATTTAAGCCGGAAGAATTAGCTGCATCCAACATATTTTTCGAACTAGAAGAATCCTCAAAATACTTCCACAGATAGCTGCCTGTAAAAGTATCCGTGTTATCTCCTGCTTTTATTACGTCTTCGTAAGCTGAAAGAGCCGGTGAATCTTTTACGATATCTTGTGCAACATAATTATAATTTCCTCTTCTTTGACGAGAATCAGAACCATAACCATAAGTATCCCCATTACTATTTTTTGCACCATAATTAAGCATACCACTATTCAGTGCCATGGAAATAATTTGTAATTGTTTACCATTTGCAATTTTAAATCCACTTCCGGTCCATTGAATTTTTGAATCGTCGGAATCATTCTCTAAATCTTCTGATTCTAAATATGCGCCATTTATAATATCATAGGTACTACATAATGGCAGCTCTGGGTTTACCAAATTATTAACAATTCCACAATCTTTTAATAAAGAAATTTCCTCATTGTAATTTTCATTGTAATTTTCATCATAAATTACATAACCATCTAGTACTCTTCCTATAATACTTCCTAAATACGAATAAGCAGAAGAAACCGTATCAGTTGCTACAGAAACAGAAAAATCGGTCAAACCACTTTTAGGCATATTGCGAAGAATTACTCCGCCTAATTCTACCACACCAACATAACCGCCTACTACGGCAGTCTCTTTTTTTACTGAGAAACAAGCGTTATCTGCTGCTGATTGTACTGTAACACCATCAATAATGTTATCTCCACCTAATACGGTCGCAATAACACCAGCGCCAATTCCTCCTGTTTCACTATCAATATTTACTGTTGAACCAAACGAAAACGACAGATCCTTTATCACTGCACCTTTAGCCGCCTGAATAAATGCATACTGGGACAGAGTGCTATTTGGTGCATCTAACATAGTAATCATTGGAACTTTTACTTCTTCACCATCCCACTTTACCTGTCCAACAAGAACACCTATAAACGGCATCTCTTCTCGGCCGAAACCAATAAACTCTGTATATTTGCTCAAATCAATATCATCTGTGATCATGTAATAAGCCCGGCTTAACTCTTCCTGAGTTGGGAAATCACTTCCTTCGCTGCGTTCCCTCTCATAAGAAAGTAGTTTTCCATGTCCAGTACGCCCATCATCCATATCATCTTCTGTTCCATTACATATAGAAGAATCATCTCCTAGCGCATGAATCTTCCACTCATTTCCGGACATTCCAAGAACATCCTTATATAATTCTTCTTCATACAGATAACGATATACTGTGATTAGCTGCGTTGTCGTAGAAATAATATAAGGATCTTCATATGTACCACACCCTTTTTCAATGTGTGCGATTTTAGGATTTACCAAAATATCCCGTTCTGTAGACCATACATATGGAATGTAATTATTACAGTCAAATATAATTTCGCTTGCACCAGTGTCTTTTAAGGTTCCGTCTTCCATTAACCACTGACTTGCCATACCAACCTGATCATCATTGTCATAATATAATATCTCGGCATAATTTTTCACGCTTCCATCGTCATATGTATAACTCTGATTACCAAGTTCTATTCCAAGTGTAACAACTCCATCATCCTCGTAATTATCATATCCTGCTCGACCAACATTCAGTTTCCCTACCAGATAATCCTTAGATGTAAAGGTATAGATTGCACTACAATTTTCTTTATAATTATATGAATAAATAAAAGATGCTCTTGCCAATGCTTCTTCACATTTAGTCGCATTCAATCCCTCCAGTTGTTCTGAAGTTTTTCCTTTAGCAGCATCCATAATATCCATATTTTTAAAGGAGAGGGAAATATAAGTTGCCTCTTCATCACCAATTTGACCAATCAATGCACTGGCGGCCTCATATTCGTTTGCCACCTCTTCATCACTATATTCCTTCATATAGATGCCGTCCATATTAATTTTTGCACCAGAAGTAATAATTGCAATCATCAAGCCAATTGGATTGTCCAGATTAGTATTCCCTTCTACTAATTTTCCTTTATTAGATACGCACCATAAATTGCTCAATGTTATATCATTAAAGTTAGATTTAACATCCTCATCATACAGTGTTTCTCCTTGGCTTCCTGTGTTTTGAAGTGCCACACCATAGATAGTTCCACATACCAGAGCTCCCGCCGTATAGTTATCAGCCCCCTCAGCACTGATGCTATAAGTTCCACTCAATGTTAATCCTGTGACATCTACACCATCCCAAATATTATAAAACAATCCAGCATGCATCTGATAATGCTGACTTAAAGTATCCTCCGGATATTTTGTCACAAAATAATTTTGGTTTTGTTGCAGTTCATTTTCTCCATCATAAATAGACTTCGCATTAAAGGTAATTTTGGTTTCCCCTGCAGCTGTATAACTTTCATGCCGCCATAGCGAAGTTGGATAGATACTATATCCTGTCATATCAATATTACCAGATATTGTATAACTGATTGGAATTTTATCATAGGTATATTTGGCTTGTTCTGCCACAAAACACTCATTAACGATATAATTATTGGCATAATGCATAATATGCCATACCATCAGATCATTTGCAGATTCAATTTTTTGATAATCAACACCAAAGTTCAGTTCATCCAGATCATAGTAATAGCGGGTATTTGGATTCTGCTTCTGTATATACAAACCACTTTCATCTTTCACATGATATCCATAGCCATAGCTATTATAAGAACTAGGATTCTTTCCAAGATAAGATGTATCATCGCCTGTGCTAATACTTAATAGTCCACCACGATCTGCAGAATCTCCTCCCTTGTTATATCCCACAAGTTCATCAAAATGCTTTCCACTATAATTTTTCAAAGTTACTCCGTCATTAATAGAGTAATTTGCTACATCAAGATATAAGTATTGACCATTCTGCACTAATAATCCGCAATTTTCTGCATTTGCATCATCGCATATATCAAAACTGGTGTTTGGACCATAGGTCATTCCCTTAATAAGAACTTTCCCTCTGATATCATGAACTAATCCACCAAAACTCTGAGTTTTTGCAGAAATTGCAGCAGCTTCTGTTGTTCCAATTTGAATATTGTTCAAATTTGCTTTTACACAATTCCATGTATAGCCAAGAAAACCTCCTGTAGCAGTATGTGAATAGGTTGTGTCTGTTGCCTTAAGTGTAAAATTATCGATTGAGACATTCGAAATATCAAAATTAGAATAAATATCCTGAGTATTTTCAGAAGTTATCTTGGTAATCAGACCACTTTGCATAATTTCCACATTATTAGCAGTAAACTTTGCTGTAATATTTCCACTGATTGAAATATTTTCCATCTGGGCATTACACCTATAATAATCAGTCGTTTGAACCCATGCAATAACCCCACCAACAGTATTGTTTCTATCCGCGTATGAGCATGTAAACTCAGAGTCCAAATTATCAATCGTTAACTTTTTCCTTTCGGTTCCTGCATAATAACCAAATAACCCACCTGTATATTGAAATGGACTTTCTTTTTGATATGTTCTCTTATCATTTCTGGAACCTATACATTTCACATTTGATACATTAATTTCATATTTGGCCTTTGCCGCCAAACCTCCAACATACTGTGAATTAAATTTCTCTATGGAACCTTGTCCATTACCATATTGAATAATCTCACCATTATATATATATTGCAGATTTAAGTTTTTAAATTCAACCTTCTTTTTCTCACCTGATACAGCTGGAAACAATCCTATGTTTAACTGACTGTAATCTATGATCTTATATATAATTGTAGCACATTCATTGTTTTCACAAATCAAAGAGTTCTGCGCCCAACCAGTAGCATTACGAGTAATATTTTCATTATCTTTAGTACCATTAACTCCCTGCATATCATTGCGATACAGGGATACAATTCCGGTCTCCGTTAAATCATATGTTCCAGCATCTAAGTAGAAGTCTGCCATTAAAACTGATTCACAAACTTTTGTTCTTGACCAATTTGAGAATTCTGGTTTGCCTGTTTCCTCATTCTCAACGCTTATTGGATAGAAACCATCTCCCTTTTTATATTCTGTGTTAGTTCCTTCCGTTATATTATAGGTATTTCCCAAAATTGCAAGGCGAATGAAATCTCCAATGGTATTAATCTGAAGTTTCCATACATCATATGATGAATTATCGTTGTTATCCCAGCTTATTCCATATTTCTTGCTACTATCTTCTCCAATAAATTTCCAGGAGCCTTGAACTTCATGGTCTTGAATCAGCCAGTTTTCTTTATTCTGACTATTGTCACTTGGAATCCATTTTCCATTCGCATCAAGTCTACCCTGATCCCAGTTTCCATTTCTTATTATTCCGCCATAATTGCCTATTTCATTTGATCTATCATTATCTGGCAGTTTCAACTCACCTGTTGGCTGTATGTATATTAAAGAGTAATTCTGTGAACCAACAACACTTCCCATTTCAGTTGTCCCCTGATTGGTAATCTCTCTACTAATCGTAATAGGAGATTCCGTTGTTGCTTCATCCCAACGACTTGCAGAACCACCATTCATATGAATCATTCCATCCAGACATACCGATGTTCTGTCTTCTACTTTTCCAATTAATCCACCACGTATTACTGCATATTTATTTCCTACACTATAATATTGACTTCCTACTAACACATTAGAAATGTCAACTTTTCTATATTCTGTACCGCTCTGACAGATTGTGCCTATCAATCCTCCGAAAAAGTTTGCAGTCTTCTCTTTATCACTAAATGCATAGCTGACTGCAGTGTCAAAGACTTCCTCTTCTACGTTTCCTGCAATTTCCAGATCACAATCAAGCCATCCAATCATTCCACCAAAATTCTCATCTTTAGTAGTAGTAGATGACTGTGTCAATTCTCCTACTAACACAATTCCATTTAAACAAAGCTTTGCGGAAGATTTTAAAGAGTCAACCTTACCGATTCCCAAAGAGGCATTCGTTTCACTCTTAGATTTTCCACCTGCATAACACAAATTTCCTCCAGAGCAATTCTGTACTGTTACCGTACAATCTGTCAGATTCATTTTTCCGATCAGACCAGCAGCATTTCCTGAGAGTGCGTCCGCTCTCGTTGTACCTGTTACAGAGATTCTTTGAATAACAACCGTCTCTTTGCTTTCCCCCATCCTTTCATCAGCTTCATACAAACCAATGGCTCCAGCAACCTGACCAGAAGTGTTAGCTGAAGAAAAATCAGTAACTGTGCATTTTGCATTGGTAAATAAGAAATAGGAGTTATGAGCATAACCAGTAAGCCCCCCTATATTATGGCGAGACGTTGTTTTCTTTGCAACAGAAACTCCTGTAATATCAATATTTCCAGTAGTCTTTAAAGAATCAATTTTAGAAAAATTAGTAGCTACTCCAACAAAACCACCAATTCCATAGTTCTTTTTATATTCTGAAGGAAGCGCTATATGCTTGATCTTAATCTGCTCAACTTTGACACTTGCATTTAAATTAATAGTTGTATTATTAATCACTCCCGCAAAAGAGCCTGCAGTAAGCCCCACTAAATCATATCCGCTTCCTGTTTTATTAATTGTTAAATTATTTTCTATGTTTACCTCAGCATCTTCAATATTTCCAAATAGTCCACCTGTTATTTCAGCTTCTCTAGAAGGGGACTTCTGAAATGTATATATAATTTCTTGTGATTCGACAGATGAGATAATAATTTTTCCTCCATCTGCATCTATAGTTCCAATCCATCCGCCTATAGTACTGCCTGTATCTAAAGCTTCTACCGAAGAAGGCCATTGTATTCCACCATCCATTACCAGATTAATTCCCCCTGTTACAGTTCCAATTAATCCTCCGGCGATTTTTCCAGATACGGCAGCATTAACTTTCACACCTGTTCCCTGTAAATCAAATGTACCTGTATAATCCTGACTATATATTACATTAGCAAATAAACCGCCTGCCACTTCGCCGGTTATTTCCCCTTCTTCAGAAATTACAACTTCATTTAATTCTTCAACAGTATTGCTTTCCACAATTAAATTTTCTGCAAGTCCCGCACATGCTCCTTTTGGTTCTACAAGAAGATTATCAAGACTTGCTTTTGTTGACAAATATTTGAACAATGGTTTCTTGGTTTTAAGCCTAACACCATTACCGTTTCTATCATATATTGTACCTTGAAATGGATATTCTTCTGTTCCTAATCCCTCAAATTCTACTAAATCTGCTAATTCATAGATCCACGTTGACTGAACTGGAGCCAAACTTGGCTGATAAATTTCAAAACGATACCCACTCAGGCTATTTTGCTGACTTAACTTCTGCAGATTCATCCAATCCTCATTAGTACTAATTGTATATATTTTACTTTTATCTAACTTACTTACCTCATCAGGAACGCTTTTCTTTATTTCATTGTCATCTGCCAACAGTTGTATGCTATAATTCCCTGCAGCCGCTAATCCATCCTGAACTTCTTCCTGTGTACTTTCGGAAATACTATCTGAAATTTCTCCTGTTGCCTGTTTCGTAACGTCCTTTGTAGTGTTCTCTGAATTTTCTTCTGTAGCATTTTCTGTCGTCTGCTCAGAATCTGCCTCCGATACCTCTTCTGTACCACTTTCTAAATTCTGGTCAGCAGTACTTTCAGTCACAGCTTCAGTCTGACTCTCTGTATCTTTCTCTTCTGTACTTTCTAGAGTTTCTCCACCAGTTTCTTCTGTGCTCTCTACCATTTCTCCACTAGTTTCTTGTGTACTCTCTGTGGATTCTTCTGTGGCACTTTCTGTTATCTGCTCAGACTGAGTTCCTTCTTCAGTAGCTGCCATTACCGTATATTGATTTTGATTGAACGAACTTAATACAAGTTCCACTATGACCACTGCTGCCAGCAGTTTGGCTATACCTCTTCGCAATTTCATAATCCGTTCCTTCTTTCTCAGTCTGCCAAAATTCTCTGTCTATTCTATAATCTCTGTCTAATCTATTTCATCCGTTTTTGGTGCAAGCGGATCATCTAACGTTACCAGATGATAATAAAAATCTTCTGGCTTCAATGTTTCCAATTCAAAACCATCTGCTCGATAAAATACTAATTCCAATTGTTCCTTTGGCTGCATAGTTACTTTAAGAGTTGATTTTCCATACTCTGTTGTTACCTGACCGTAATGTTCGTCGAATTTATTTAACTCTAATTGGGATGAATTCCAACTAATTGTAATATCATGAGCAGCATTATCATCTCCAGGTGTATAAGTAATTGTATACGGAAATGCTGCCATAGAGTTCACAGCTGCTTTAGACCCCTCATCCGTCCAATCCGTATCACTTTTATAAGAGTCAAAGAACTCAAATTTTCCTTCTAAATTATAATCTGCCTTTACAATTCCAACATGCAATACTGCACCAATTGTTGTATTTGTATTTGCCAGGAAATCAGGTCCTGTAATCTTAGCCACTACTCTAACCCCTGCAGATTTATAGTCGTCAGTAACCTCCTCTGGTTTTGGAAACATAACAGTAAAGGTATCTGCTTTTGCCGTACCACCTTTAATCGTCTCATTATAGGTTATCTTTTGTCCGTTACTAAGTGTTTTTGGCGCCTCTGAACCATATGCCACTGTATAAGTTTTTCCATCATCTTTCAATAACTCAAACGTTATTTCATATTCAATATTTAAATTATCACTATTATATAACAACTGATTCTGGTAATTCTGAATTTTCATCTTAAAGGAGTAATCATTCTGCCCATCCCAGGCATCTGTATTATATACGTCCTTCCATTCTTCATCTCCTATTTCCGGGTTTTCCTCTTTATTCAGAGCATCATCCAGAACATCACTGGAAAAATAATAATTTGCCGCAGCGGTTACACCTTTATTGCTATTATTGGCGTAATATTTTGCAAATGTAACACCACCTGCGATTCCAATTCCAACTATAACAAGCGCAAATATGCCAAGCGCTTTTTTAGATATCTTATGAAGTTTTAAACGCTCACGCAATTTTTTGCTCATTTCACTTTCCTTTCTAAATAGTTAAATCTTGTTTTCTTTTTTATTTATTCTGTTTTTCCAGTTTCTTCCTGAGCTTCAGATTGTGCTTCTATTTCTTCCTGTGCCTCTGGTTTTGGTTGTACCGCATCTACAATAACATACACCAAATCTGTCTCTTTAATAAAATTCTGAAATTCAATGTCATCTTTCCACTTCATTTCAATGAGATAATAATCTAATTCATATGAAGTGTTTCCATCGCTCTCTATCTTCGTTTCCAGCCGAAGGTTACTTTGGGTCGCCGCAGAATCTCCACTGCTAGAATTTCCTTGATAACTGGAATCATATGGATATAAATCGTATTGCACATAATTTACAACGCTTTCAATTGATTTGCCTTCTGCAACTTCATCCTGATACATCGCTTCATTATTTTTTTGCGTGAGAATAGCGCTTCCATTCACATCTTTACTCATGAGAACTTTCTCTAAATACAAAGAAATGTTATCTGAAGGATCTGTCACTGTAAATTCCTTTTTTTCCTCATCCGTCTCCTTCAACTCATATACTGTATATGTAATCGGAAGATTCTGTGTATATGCCAGAGCCAGTTTATAGTCAAATTTGGAATTTTTCCCTATCAAATAATCCACTGTTGATTCAAGTTCTCCTGCCGGCTTATTACTAACCCCAATAATAACCTGCTTTGTTTCACCTGGATGCAAACTTCCGATGGATAGTGAAAGATTATCCCCCTCTCCATCCAGCAGATATAAATAATACGGTGCCATAACATCTGCCTGTTCGCTGTCTACTTCTTTATCCACTTTAAAATAGTACCAGGCAAAACTAATCAACATAAGGAGCATAGCACAAAGCATGATTACCAGTATAAGAAGCTGTTTTCTATTCAATTGCCTTTTTCGCCTGCTAGCTATTGCTTCCATATATTGCTTTCACCTCAAAATGAAATTTCACACTTTCAACATTTGTACCAATTTTTGTATCTGCAAAATCATATAATCTGCTTTTTTCAGAAGTGCTTAAATCATTGCTTTCCCCCTCTATTTTCTCTAGGTCAAAAAGCATTTCATTTGTAAGAATGTTTACATCATTTTCTGATAAGTTCTGAACATCTTTATAATCATATGGCCAATACCAATAGATGGTGATTGGTGTCTCCTCTCCTACATTATTCTCTGAATCCCATTCCAGTTTATATTGTTCAAGTTCGACACCTTCTGCGATCAATCCGCTATATCCTTTTTCTGAATCGTAATTTGAGAAAAGTAAAATATGTCCTTTTACAAGTTGCTCTATCTCTGCTTTTTCCTCGGGTGATAAACTACTAATATAGGTCAGCCATTCCCGACTTTCTTCACCATCCTCATTGGTCTTGCTACAAGAAAAGCTCGGAAGAATCTCACAGGCCGTTATATCTGATTTCAACGGTGTTACATAAATGGTAAATGAACCATAGGTTCCCGGAGCCAAGACTTTTTTATCAGCATCCTCACCAGACTGAGTTACATTTGCAAAAACCGGCATAGTAATTGTAACCTGTGGCTCACTTCCGGCCGCTCGAATTACATCTACATCCTCTCTGCCTTCTTCCACAGCCACCTTAATTACCTCTGCACTGGCAGTCTGTATCTCCATATTACGGACAGAAGCATAAGCAGAACAAGTAAACCATGCCACTGTCGCTGTAATGACACAGGTTGCCGTTACAACTAACATAACATAGCTCATGAC
>JBGVIB010000047.1:0-112275 GCA_045122835.1 Lachnospiraceae bacterium | reverse complement strand
AATTGTCAGAATTGTTTGTGCAAATAGCTGCTTACCACATAGTCTATATTTGACGCGCTCTCGCTCCCTTCAAACGTAGCGGGCACTAAGGCTGTAAAATACACAGCCTAAGTGCCGACGTTTTCAGAGGGTCACATATAGACTATGTAGTAAACAGCTATCTGTCACAAACAATTCTGACAATTCACTACCTTGTTGGCGTTTCGCAATTATCTATAATATAATTATGATAATATCGAACAGAAGTATTTGCAAGAATTATATTTTCACAAAAAAGTGATACCCGTCGCAGCTTTCGCCGCAACGGGTATCACTTTTTGTTACGCTTATTCGTGACACTGAAAATTCTTTCAGTTAATTTCTATTTATAACTAATTTATTGATAATATTATGAAATATCCTTAGAGAAAATCATAGTACCATCTGCATTGATGTATTCAATACGGATTGTCTTTACATTAAGCTTGTACTCTTTGTTGATTTCATCACGCATATTTGTGAATGTAGATGCCTGCTGCTCAAGTGCTGAATCAAAGTACTCTTCTACTGTCTTCTTAGCTTCTTCATCAGAAAGATCAAGCTGTTCTTCATATGTGTAGCTCATAACAAGAACGTCTTCACCGTCAGCCTTGAATTCAATCTTCATACCCTCTGCTGAGGAAGCAATAGAATCAATTACAGTCTTTACTTCATCACTTTTAACCCATTCAGCTAAAGTAGTTTTTTTGCTACAAGCGGTGATAGAACATGCCATAATAACTACTAAACAACTTGCTAAAGCTTTTGTTAATTTCTTTTTCATAGTATCTTTCTCCTTTCTTGAATAGCGCACCTAAATGAATATATCTTTTTTGCCAAAAATTGTCAATAGTTCTCCAGTACTATTTTTTCACCTTTTTGTATCCCAATTCATCCAGTACGGCTATCATCGACTCCGTATTTACATATACACATTCATTTTTATCCAGACGATAACAGGTATACCCTGCCGCTAATAATATTTCATTATCAGATTTTTGATAAAATACCACCGGCATTTCTGATGTAGCATCCGGATAAGACGGGCAAATAATGTACTTGTTGAGATAAAACTGATAATAATAATACGGACACTGGGTGTTTTCTACTGCCGCAGGTGCATAAATTTCTGATAATATGATGTTCTTTTCCTCCAATTTCTGAACAAACTCATAACCACCATCCACCTTATCATAACGTCGTTCCTGCTGGGGCATAACATAACATACTGACATACTGATATAATGGTACACCAAAAATGCACTAATCAAGGCAACAGGCACTAGAACTTTTCCTTTTTTTAAATAGTTCCACATAATAAACCATGCCAGAAATACAAAAAACGCAGCACCAATAAAAGTTACAATATTTATCTTATTTCCAAACAGGAATAACACATAAGGACTTAACCTTGCTGACTTGTATCCCGGATAATTATGCACATAAGGTACAATAAACAGGAACCAACACGCCTGCAAGCATACCAGCACCATAGTAGCCGGCTTATAAAATCTTTTAAGAGTTTTCTTAAAATGATATAAATAAGAGAATGTCACCAGCAAAAGCGGTCCTGTGTAGGTTGCCATATACCTGAAATACAAGAATATTTTATACGCCACTGCTTCATTACCATAATCATTTTCTATGGCTTCTGTCAGACCATTAAGCCAGTTCAAAGACAATCCACCTATGGTAAAGACAATTGCCACCAGAAAAAACGTACCAAGCACAAAGTATTTTTTCTCTAAATCATATGGATTATCCGGCAGCGCTTTCTTTTTCCCCAACACCCGGCATATAAGTACTAACAAAACTACCACACCAATAACAGCACCGCCTATGGATGCATAGATAGCACTATTCAACTGACCTATTATAATACAAAACCACGCATATACCGCTGTAGGGGACGATAGGTTAAAATTAATTTTAAACCCGGCATTTCGCAGAGAGCCAGTATCATCTGTCAGCCAGATATCTCTCTGAACATAACCAATATATACCAGTACTGCACCAATTAATAAAGCACCTAATGTAAAACATACCGGAAGAGAAATCAACCACTTTCGATATGCATAGTAATAAACAAGCACCAGAATTACCAATGCCATCCACAGCACCCATGCTCTTGTGTGAAGGGTAAGGCTGTAACCAAGTACAAAAATAAGTAATATTGTCCATATTGCTTTCTTTTTCTTATTATCTACATTTTCATTTAATTGCAGCAAAATAATAGTCGCCAGCCATGTCACAAGTAAATACGGATGCTCATTATATAGTATGTTTGCCTCTGTGTTCAGCATATACGAGCAGCCAACAGACATAATAAGCAGTATCCATCTGCGATTAATATAGAAGAAACGACGGAAGCAATAATATGCTAAATACGCCACACTTCCTTGTATCAATGCACAAACAACTGCCATGCACCGATATATAATAAAAGGATCGTCTGTCAGATAAAACACTGGTGCAAACAGACTGTAAAATCCCTGTCCATAATAACCAGCTCTTGATACTACAGCAGACCAGTCAAGTCCTGCCAGGTTGGCAGCTCCGGAAACTGTTGCCACCTCGTCAGAGGGCCAAAAGCCCATCTGGCTGTTTAAGCATATGACAATTCGTGGAAGAACTGCTGCCAAAAACAGAATCACATAGTTTATGAGCCGCTCATTTTTATTTTGATATGTCTTCATAATTTTTCAACCTTACCTCTTATTCTGCCTCTGTAATCTCCGGTACTGTTTCGTTTCTGCAGCTTTCGATATAGGACCAGATTTCTTCCCGGCCTTGTTTCGTCACAGCAGAAAATGGAATAATAATAGTTTCTTTTCCTGCACCTAAGCCTTCTCTTACCATTTTCAAATGCTTCTGCACCTGACTTCGTTTGATCTTATCTAACTTAGTGGTAATTACTACCGGTTCATAACCATTATATCGTATCCATTCGTACATTTCCCTGTCATTGGCAGATGGTTCATGACGAATATCTATCAGCAAAAATACTGCTTTTAACTTTTTCGAGGTCTGTAAATAACGCTCAATCATTTTACCCCATTTTGCTTTAATTTCCATAGATACCTTTGCATAGCCATATCCAGGCAAATCTACAAAGTACACATTTTTATTTACATTATAAAAGTTAATTGTCTGGGTTTTTCCCGGCTGGGAGGAGGTTCTCGCCAGTGCCTTTCGCTGAACCAGACCATTAATCAGTGAAGATTTGCCTACATTTGACTTGCCGGCAAATGCAAATTCAGGAAATTCATTATCCGGGAGTTTACTTGTGATACCACAAACTGTCTCTAATTCCACACTTTTTATAATCATATTTTCCTCACATCCTGCCGCTTCAGCGGCCTCTTAATCAGGAGAACTTGTGCATCAGCACAATATCCAATCTTACTCCTTTTATAATTCACTCCAGACCTGATTAAACTGTGTCACATACACAATCTTCAGATCTCCTGTGATTTCTTTTGAAAGTTCCTCAATATCCTTGCGGTTATCTGCCGGTACACATACTTTTGTCACACCAGCATTTTTTGCCGCTAACAGCTTTTCTTTTAAGCCTCCTACAGGCAAAACTCTCCCTCTTAGGGTAATTTCTCCTGTCATAGCCATATCCGCCGGCACTGGACGTCTGACTACAGCAGATAATACAGCGGTTGCCATAGTAATACCCGCAGACGGTCCATCCTTTGGCACAGCACCTTCCGGTATATGAATATGAATATCATGTTTTTTAAAATATTCTTCCGGAATCCCCAGTTCTTTCGACGCCGACCGCAAATAGCTGATACCTGCCGCTGCAGATTCCTTCATCACATCTCCCAACTGCCCTGTAAGCTGCACTTCACCTTTTCCATCCATAGTATTCACTTCAATTTCCAGGGTATCACCACCAACACTTGTCCAAGCTAAGCCCCTTACAATACCAATATCTGCCCGGTCATTTATCTTATCCTTACGATACTTTTCTTTTCCAAGAAATTTCTCTATATTAGATGCTGTAACTTTCACACGAGTCTTGTCATCTACAAGAATTTCTTTTGCACACTTACGGCAGATATCTGCAATTCGTCTTTCCAAATCACGGACTCCAGCTTCCTTCGTGTAGCAAGAAATCATCTTCTCAATAGCGTGGTCGCTTACCGTTATCTGACTTTCTTTCAAGCCGTGTTTTTTTCGCTGCTTTGGAAATAAGTATTCCTTTACAATATGAAACTTTTCGTTCTCTGTATAGCCAGATACCTCTATAATCTCCATACGGTCTAACAAAGGCTTAGGAATTCCCTGTAATGTATTAGCAGTTGCCACAAACATAACCTCAGACAAATCCAGTGGCTCCTCTAAATAATGGTCGCGGAATTTCTTATTCTGCTCAGAATCTAATACCTCTAATAACGCCGAATACGGGTCGCCTCTGTGATTTTCCCCTACCTTATCAATCTCATCTAACAGCATGACAGGATTCTTTACGCCTGCCTGCTTTAAGGCTACAGCAATTCTTCCCGGCATAGCACCAACATAAGTTTTACGATGTCCTCTGATTTCTGCTTCATCATGAACACCACCAAGGCTGATTCTCACATATTTCTTGTCCAATGCTCTTGCAATGGATTTACCAATAGAGGTCTTTCCTGTTCCAGGTGCACCAACCAGACAGAGGATTGGGCTATTACCCTTTCCTGCTAACTTGCGGACTGCTAAATATTCCAGCACCCGCTCCTTGATTTCCTTCATGCCATAGTGATCCTGCTCTAAAACCTTTTCTGCCTTTTTTAAGTCTCCATTTTCTTTTTTATTTTTTGACCAAGGCATAGCAAGCATAGTTTCAATATAATTCTGAAGCACAGCAGATTCTGAATGATTAGAGCCAAAGGATTTTAATCGCTTGATTTCATTTTTGATTTTATCAGCAATAGAATCCGGCACCTTCTTTTCAGCTAACTGCTCTAAATACCGGTCTGCATCAGACACAATATTTTCTTCCCCTAATTCCTTGCGAATGACCTTCATCTGTTCTCTCAGCATATATTCCCGTTGGCTTTTATCTATCTGTGTTTTTATTTTTGCCTGTAAATCCTGCTTGTAACGGTTAATCTGAATTTCTTTTGAAAAAACTGCCGTTAACACCTCATATTTTCCCTGAAGGGAATCTGCTTCTAATATCTGCTGCTTATCTGCAAAGTACAATGGTAAATTACCAGCCATCTCATATATCTGCGTGCCAAGCCTTTCACTACCACTTAGGCGCTGTACCAGCTCTTTGCCAAGTTTCGGCTGTGTCAATGCATATTGCTGAAATAATTCTTTGAGAGTCTGCACCATGGCAGCCTCCTTGCACTCGTTTAATGCGTCCTCTTGTGCCGTGGTCAAAACATAACCTCTGTAATATCCTTCTTCCTGATAAATCTCCACCAGCTTTGCAACAGATTCTACTGCCACCATGATACGAAGCACTTTATTGGGTAATCTTAAAATTTCTTTGATTTCTGCCACAACACCAGTTGTATACAACGCATCCAAAGACACTTCATTTTCCGAATCCTGTTTTCTGGTAATCAGAAAAATTCTTTGTTTTTCCCGCATAGCTTCTTCTACTGCCTTTGCCGAATATTCTTTACTAATATCAAAATGCGCAATCATTTCCGGCAAAAGGGTCAGCCCCCGTAGTGCAACTAGCGGATAATTTGCCCTTTCATTTTCTATCATTCTGCTACCTTTCTTTCTATTTTTGATGTATTAGTATAAAAGTTAGGGCACTGCCCGGTAATTTATGCAGTGCCCTAACTTTTATACTTTATTCGTAATTATTCAGCTGCTGCTTTGCGTCGAAGTAAATTTGTTTTTTTCCTCGGCGCTTCGCTTTCATCACGGCAGGTAATGCGAGCATTTCCCTTGCCATCCACTACATCCTTTGTAATGACGCACTGTGTAATCCTTTCATCTGAAGGCACTTCATACATTAGATCCATCATTGCACCTTCCATTACGGAACGCAAACCTCTCGCACCAGTCTTACGCTCTAATGACTTATCTGCAATGGCTTCAATGGCTTCCTTCTCAAATGTCAGTTCTACACCATCTAGCTCAAACATCTGCTGATACTGCTTCACAATTGCATTCTTTGGCTCAGTCAAAATACGTGTCAATGCATCTCTGTCTAACTGTTCTAAAGATACAATAACTGGCACACGACCTACAAACTCAGGTATAAGACCAAATTTTGTCAAATCCTGTGGTGTTACATTTTTCAGTACTTCACCTAGATTTTCTTCACGTTTCTCTGCAATCTCTGCATTGAAACCAATTGATTTCTGATCCATTCTAGATTCAATAATCTTATCCAATCCTTCAAAGGCACCACCACAGATAAATAAAATATTCGTTGTATTAATCTGCAACAGTTCCTGATGAGGATGCTTTCTTCCTCCCTGAGGCGGCACAGACGCAACCGTACCTTCCAATATCTTCAATAAAGCTTGCTGTACACCTTCACCAGAAACATCTCTGGTAATAGATACATTCTCAGATTTTCTAGTAATTTTATCAATTTCGTCTATATAGACAATACCATACTCTGCCTTCGCTATATCATAATCTGCTGCCTGAATTAATTTGAGCAGAATGTTTTCTACATCTTCACCAACGTAACCTGCCTCTGTCAAAGCTGTTGCATCTGCAATGGCAAATGGAACATTTAACAGTTTTGCTAATGTCTGTGCCAAATATGTCTTACCGGAACCGGTTGGTCCTAACATTAAGATGTTACTCTTCTGTAACTCCACGCCTAAATTTTTCTGTGCAAGTACACGTTTATAATGGTTATATACAGCTACAGAAAGAACCTTCTTTGCTGCCTGCTGTCCAATTACATATTCATCCAGAAATTCATTAATTTCCTTCGGCTTTAATAAATTAATATCTCCCAGTTCTCCGCCGAAATCATCTTCTTCAAGATATTCATCTTCAATTAAATCTACACAGGTCTCTACACAATCATAACAAATATAAATACCATTTGGACCTGCAATGAGGCGTCTGACCTGCTCTTGTGTTTTTCCACAAAATGAACAGCGCACCTTATCTTCTAATTTTTTTCCTGCCATGGTTCCCTCCAGTTATTACTAAGGTGGTAAACTATCAATAGCTAACCGCATTAGTAATTTTTACAAGTGTCCGAAAGAAACTTCTACTTCTCCCGGACATCCTGTGATTAAGAAATACGATTCGTAATAACTTTGTCAATCAAACCATAGTTCATAGCTTCTTCTGCGGACATAAAGTTATCTCTTTCTGTGTCTGCTTTGATTACATCTAATGGTTTACCTGTATTCGCAGATAACTCCTGATTCAATCTATCTCTTGTCTTTAATATATGCTCTGCTGCAATCTGAATCTCTGTTGCCTGACCCTGAGCACCACCTAATGGCTGGTGAATCATAATCTCTGCATTTGGTAATGCAAAACGTTTACCCTTAGTACCGCCTGCCAAAAGAAATGCACCCATACTTGCAGCCATACCAAGACAAATAGTAGAAACATCACACTTGATATAACGCATTGTGTCATAGATTGCCCATCCTGCGGAAACAGAACCACCCGGACTATTAATGTATAAATTAATATCCTTTGTTGGATCCTCTGACTCTAAGAATAATAACTGCGCCATAATCAGATTTGCTGATGTATCTGTTACTTCTTCTCCAAGAAAAACAATTCTTTCCTTTAACAAACGAGAAAAAATATCATAGGAGCGCTCTCCTCTGCTGTTCTGCTCGATTACATAAGGTACAAATGCCATTTTAACCCTTCCTTTCATAATGATTATACTCAAAATGTTCTTTATGCGAAGTTACCCAGAAACAAAACATATTTATTTCTGGGTATGATATACTCTATAAAATTATTTCTCAACTGCTGCTTCTACAGTTTTTTCAAGAGCCTTCTTAACCTTTAAGTCAGAAACAATGCTTTCTTTCTCGTACTCTCCGATTTTGCCTTCTAATTCATCAGCTTCCATACCGTAAGCCTTAGCCATCTCTGCTATTTCTGCCTTGAAATCATCATCAGAAACTTCAATCTTCTCTGCCTCAGCAATAGCTTCTAATACCAATCTGCTCTGGATACGGTTTAATGCCTGTGGTTTTAAGCTTTCAAGGAATGCTTCTCCTGTCATGCCGAATGCCTGTAAATACTGCTGGATAGATAATCCCTGCATCTGCATTCTCTGTGCAAAATCCTGAGCCATACGCTGTACCTGACTGTCTACCATTGGATCCGGAATATCCATCTGTGCATTTTCAATTACTGCCTTTAACACAGCATCTTCCTTCTGTGATTTTGCTTCTGCAGCTTTCTTTTCTTCTAATTTCTTGCGAATTTCTGCTTTGTATTCATCTACATTGTTTGCTTCATCAGAAGCTTCTTCAACGAACTCATCATCTAATGCCGGAACTTCTTTTACTTTGATTCCCTTAATAGTTACCTTGAACATAGCAGGCTTACCAGCTAATTCCGGTGCATGATATTCTTCTGGGAAAGTAACGTTTACTTCTACTTCTTCACCGATGTTCTTACCGATTAACTGCTCTTCAAATGTATCAATGAATGAGTGAGAGCCGATTGTTAATTCGTAATCTTCTCCCTTACCACCTTCGAATGCTACACCATCTGTAAATCCTTCGAAGTCAATTGTAGCTACATCACCGTCTGCTACTGCTCTGTCTTCTACAGGAATCATTCTTGCTAAAGATTCTCTTTCTTTATCGATTTCTGCGTTTACTTCATCATCTGTTACGTCACAAGCAGGTGCTTCGATTTCAACACCCATATACTGTCCTAATGTAACTCCCGGCTTAACTGCAACTTCTGCTGTAAAGATAAATGCTTTACCCTTTTCGCACTGTGTTACATCAATCTTAGGCTGAGATACGATTTCTAAATCGCACTCATCTACTGTCTTATCGTATGCAGTTGGAATTAAATCATTAGCAGCGTCTTCATAGAACACGCCTGCACCATACATTTTTTCAATCATCTGTCTCGGCACTTTACCTTTACGGAATCCCGGAACACTTAATTTATTCTTGTTTTTCTGATAAGCACGCTCAACTGCAGCGTCAAATTCCTCTGCTGCTACTTCAATAGTAAGCTTTGCCATATTCTTTTCTAAATTTTCAACTGTAAAACTCATTATTAGTTTCCTCCTTAATGCCTTTCGTTTCTCTTATTGCATTTTATTATTATATTACTAATGTACCGATACCGGACACTGGTATTCTTTGCAGTCATTAAAAGAGTATAGCATAAAACCCATGAAAAGGCTAGTATTTTTTTATTTTTCATTATTTACATAATTCATATAGCTGACAACCATCAAGGCAATCTTAAATGTCAATGCATCATCAAAGCTACGGATATCCAGTCCTGTACTCTTTTGCAGCTTTTCTAAGCGATACACCAGCGTATTTCTGTGAACATACAGCTGTCTTGATGTCTCCGAAACATTTAAGTTATTCTCAAAAAATTTGTGAATAGTGGTAACTGTCTCCTCATCAAAGGTATCTGGTAATTCATCTCCAAATACTTCATGCATGAACATTTCACAAAGGGAAATCGGCAGCTGATAAATGAGTCGGCCAATTCCCAAGGAAGCATAGGATACCACCATCCTCTCCGCATAAAATATCTTGCCAACATCCAATGCCATCTTTGCTTCTTTATAGGACTTAGATACATCCTTTAACTCTTTCACAACAGTACCATAAGCCACCCGGACCTGGGTCATTGCTTCTGTGTTCAACATATCCACAAGAGTATCAGCAATGGCCTTAATCTCCTCCGCTCCATCTGTCTCTTTCAACTCTTTCAATAAAATTACATTTTTCTCATCTACTGCTGTAATATAATCTCCACTCTGATTTGTATATAGATTCTTTAACAAC
Organism: Lachnospiraceae bacterium; assembly: GCA_045122835.1. Taxonomy (GTDB): domain Bacteria; phylum Bacillota; class Clostridia; order Lachnospirales; family Lachnospiraceae; genus JBGVMW01. The sequence continues at coordinate 102,304 of JBGVIB010000047.1, read as the reverse complement.
TCCATAACACTATTATCTTTTTCACTTTTTGTTTCAATCATGTATACAATACGACGGCACTCAATTGGAATATGAAGCTTCTTTGCACGATTATAAATATCTACCAGCAACAGATTATCCAATATCAGATTCTGGATAAAATTATTCTTGTCAAATCGCTCCTTATAAGCAATTACCAGATTCTGCAGCTGGCTTACTGCAATTTTTCCTATCATATAAGTATCATCACTGTCACCCTTGGCAATCAAAACGAACTCCAACTGCTTATCATCATATATCTTAAAAAAGTGGTGCCCATGTATTGCCTGACTATCTGCTGGTGATTCTACAAAATACGAAACTTCTTCTTTCTGAATCTCATCACTGTCATATGTGGATGCCAATACAGTTGCTTCTAAATCTACCACACACAAATCTACTCTGGTAATACTCCGCAACTCGTCAATGCTTGTCTGTATAATCTGGTTGGTAATCATGTTTCCGGCTCCCTTCTTATCTAAATGTTGTCTCAATCACATTATTTTCTTTATCAGTTTACTTGAATTTATTCCAGGGCGCAAGAAAAATAATATTATTTTTTTATAAATCCCAGGAATGAATTTGGTGACACTATACTAGTATATAAAAAAGATGCATCCTTTCGGATGCACCTTATATTTAACAATGTAAAAAACTAGTTTGTGATTGTCTTTTCTGTTTCTTTATCGAATACATGAATCTTCTCAACATCAAGAGCAAACTTAACTGTATCACCTGTTCTAACAGTTGTACGAGGATCTACTCTTGCTGTCATAGAGAACTCAGCTAAATCGAAGTATAAGTAAACTTCAGCACCTAACAATTCGTAAACTTTGATAGTAGATTCGATAACTGCTTCTGGTCTTGCTTCGATCATCATCTGTGAATCATATACGTCTTCTGGACGAATACCCATTACAACAGTCTTTCCATCATATCCGCCATCGCTAAGAGCTTTTGCCTTTGCTGGTGGTAACTTGATTTCGTAACCAGCTACTGATAATGTAGCTTCTTCTCCTTTACATCTGCAGTATGCATCTAAGAAGTTCATCTGTGGTGAACCCATGAATCCTGCAACGAATAAGTTCTGTGGCTTCTGGTATAAGTTCTGAGGTGTATCTACCTGCTGAACAACACCATCTTTCATAACTACGATTCTGGTACCAAGTGTCATAGCTTCTGTCTGGTCATGTGTAACGTAGATGATAGTTGTACCTAATTTCTGGTGTAACTTAGCAATCTCGATACGCATCTGTACTCTTAACTTAGCATCCAAGTTAGAAAGCGGCTCATCCATTAAGAATACCTTTGGCTCACGCACGATAGCACGACCCATAGCAACACGCTGTCTCTGACCACCTGATAAAGCCTTTGGCTTACGGTCTAATAACTTGTCAAGATCAAGGATCTTAGCAGCTTCTTTTACTAATCTATCGATTTCGTCCTTTGGTACTTTTCTAATCTTAAGACCAAAAGCCATATTATCATAAACTGTCATATGTGGATACAGAGCGTAGTTCTGGAATACCATGGCGATATCTCTATCCTTTGGTTCAACATCATTTACTACTCTGTCACCAATCTTTAACTCACCAGAGCTAATATCTTCAAGACCTGCGATCATACGAAGTGTAGTAGACTTACCACATCCTGAAGGTCCTACGAAGATGATAAACTCCTTATCTTCAATTTCCAAATTAAAATCCTTAACAGCTTCATATCCGTTAGGATATACTTTATAAACATTTTTTAATGATAAACTTGCCATTAATACAATCCTCCTAAAATTATTACTTGCCCTTTCGACTTCAACCAGTATACCTTACTTTGTCCCATTACGCCATACCACTATTCCACAAATATTTCTCACTTCCCTTGGCAATTATGCTAACCATATATCAGATTGACGAATTTTTTCGTTTTGAATTATACAAGTTGACGAACTTCTGCAACTATTTTTCTTCTTCTGTCTTTAATGTTTCCTGATATAATGCATACTGGTCTTTGCCTCTCCTCTTAGCAAGATATAATGCCTTATCCGCTGCTTCATATAAGCTCTGGTAATCTATCGCATCAGTTGGACACACTGCACCACCTATACTTGCGGATACTTTTGTCTTTACATACTCACCCGGACGAAGGTTATGGAAAAAGTTCACCAACTTCTCGCCCTGTCTTCTCATGAATTTTTCGCTGCCATTAATATTCTTTAAAAATACAATGAATTCATCGCCGCCAATTCTTCCAATAATATCTGTCACACGAAATTCAGAGCGGATACCATTTCCTAGTTCCTTCAGAACTAAATCACCAAATGCATGACCCTTTGTGTCATTAATCATTTTAAAATTATCCACATCCACAATAAACAAGGCACACTGTTCCCCCGGCTCCATGGATTCTATATGTTCCTTGATATATTTTACGGTAGCCGCCTTGTTATATGCAGAAGTCAATGCATCAATTTCTGCTAATTGCTTTAACTCATCTACCTGCTCCTTTGCACGGCGCTTATCAAGCATATGCAAAAATACTACTGCTGCAACAAATATACTAAACACTACCATAACATCCCACAGTAATGTATTATAACTTTGCTTTACTATTTTTCCAATCTCATATACTTCCACTTCATTAAATGTCATATACAGATATAATCCCGTACCAGTAACTGGTGCATAAGCAAAACTTCTATTAGTTCCGTCCCCCTCTAATAACAAGATACCTGACACACCATTCTCCATCTCACGTTGAAGATTAGTAATAAAATTGCTGTCTTTTCCATAAGACTTGATATGCTCAAACAGGTTCTCTATTTCTGGCAATTCCTCTTTTGGGTTCAGGCAATATTCACCTAAAACAATTCCATTAATATTAGTTATATAATAGTGAATACCCTCTTCTGCAAAGCGCTTGATTTCTTCCTTAAAGTAATCAGAATTAATGATGCCACACAATAATCCTTCCACTTTGTTCTCTGAATTGATAATTGGTACCATCAGTACTAATTCATCCTGTCCATCCTGATTGTAATCAACAAGGTCTGCGACAATTTCTTCTCTTTCTAAGGCTATGGCCTTATAATAAGGACCTATATTCATTGAACCTGACTTGCCCTCAGCAGTAATGTAACTTCCTGAACTGACTATAATAAAACCATCTTCCCATTTATTATCTGACACAAGCGCCTGAAGTGCTCTACAATTGTCATTTAATAAAATATTATCTTTATCTGCCAACAAAGAAGAAGACAGTGACAACAGTGCCTCTCTTGATTCAAAGGCTGTTTCTATTGTCTTTTTACATAGTACAATCTTTTCCTGCGACTGGTTCAATTGCCTGCTATTCACAATGGAGCCCACATGTGCTTCTTGATATTTTACAACCAGAACAATCAGACCTATTAATACTATACCAAGAATAACAACATCCCTGATTCTGAAGCCAGGCAGGTTATTACCTTCCTCTATTTTCTTTGTTTCTTTATTCATATAGCCTCCTTGCACAATCTTCCGGCAAATACGCTCACTGCCCATTATAGCAGTCCTACACGCAAGAATGAGAAACAATTTTAACAATTCGTTTCTCATTCTCTCTTTGTGTATTATACACCTTCCTGTACAAAAAAGCAAATTTTTGACTTTATATCAGCATAATGCACAATCCATATTTTTTTGGTTTGTAACTATGCAGCCCCTCATAGTTACTGATTTTCTTCATCTTTCTGCTCGCTCTCTTCTGTTTTTGCAAATTCACGGCGAATATGCGGAAAAGTAATAGTTGACCGGAACAGATCTCCATCTAAATATATCTCAAACGTCCCGCCTTGGGCTTCTGTCAGGCTTTTTGCAATGGAAAGTCCCAGACCACTTCCTTCTGTACTTCTTGACACATCACCACGAATAAATCGCTCTGTAAGCTCTGTTGCCTGAATATTCAATGGATTTTCCGATATATTCTTTACAGACAATACGGCTTTACTTCCTCCATTTTCTAAGAAAATATCTACATACACCCTTGTTCCCGGCATCGCATATTTCGCAACATTGCTAAACAAATTTTCAATAACACGATACAAACGTCTGCCGTCCGCATGCACAGCAATGTTTTCCGTGGAGAAATTCATCACCAACTGTAAGTTGCGTCCTTCAAATTTTTCATCAAATTCTGCCACTGTCTGCTGAACAATTTCTACAAAATCTAATGGCATCATCTGAAGTACAATGTTTCCTGATGTAATTCTCGATACCTCCACCAAATCTTCTGTCAAGGATTTCAAACGTTGAGCCTTCTGGTCTAAAACATTTACATATTCTTTAATACGTTCATTCTCCACATCTTCTCTCTTAATCAGACCAATGTAATTAATAATAGACGTAAGTGGTGTCTTGATATCGTGAGATACATTTGTAATCAAATCTGTTTTTAAACGTTCACTCTTCATATTGGCATCCACTGCATTCTGCAGACCTTCGCCAATATGATTCAGATTATCCACTAATTTGCGGTAACTTCCCTGTATATAGGAACTATCCATCTGATACGTAATATCTCCATCCGATATACGTTTTACCGTTTTTTGTATGTTGCGGCGGATATAGGCTTCATATAACAGGCAACCTCCCACTATCACATCTACAATTACCATACACACAAATGCATAGAAATAACCGTCTCCAAATGCCTCTACACTCATAGCAATATTAAATAGTACAAATGCCGCATAGCCTACTACCGTTGATACTGCCTCATGAATATGGGATACACAAAATGCTGCCCCTGAACATAGCATTCTGAATATGCTGTTTTTCCACAATACACCGGCTTTCATTCTTCTAACTAGAGAACCATAGCCATACAAGAATAATAGATGCGCAGAAACAATCATAAGCATATCCACACCAATCCAAAAAAGATTACCCATATGGTAAAGGGACTCCTCGATTGCCCCGGCCACAGCCCATACACAACATACGCCCAGCACACCCAATATAACTGCAGCAATTTCTGTAGGAATTTTATCAAATCCAATTAGTGTAATTCCTTCTTCCTTAGAACGCCCGCACATGCCGGTAAAGGCAATCAGAAGAATAATCGCTCCTATGAGACAACCAACCACAACACTTACATAATATTTCATCTGAGGCCGTATCTGATCATAAAGAACCTTTCCTTCACGAAGCGAATCCTGGACCTGATAATTCGAAAGGTCCCCTGCCGGAATGGTAATTGCTGCTGCAAAGTCATGATCAAAAATATCTCCCAGACTCATATACCAGCTATACAACTGATTGGTATCCACATTAAGACTGGTTTCCATCCGGAAATTCTTGCTGTTAAAATAAATATAATTGTTCTTCCCGCCTTTTACTGTCTTTAACCACTTATCACCGGCAGTATATAATTCTTGGGAAAATTCTCCCAATCCACTGTTATACAAACATTCATCGTTCGCTCCTGCAACCATAACATAAATAGAAGATGGTGACTGGTAAAGCCGTTGCTGGTATTCATCATACATGTTCTTCACTTCTTCTAACATGCAGGAAAGTGTGGAAAAAACACTGTAATACTCATAAATCGGAATATTTCCACAATATTCTAACAAGCTTTTCCCCTCCTGAGTCTGTAAACCGGATTTTTTTTCATTTAACACTGAAAAATTCCAGCTTAAAACGACTGGATCCTCATATCTTTCAGCCGCTTGTTCCTCGGTCATACCTCCAACAGCTTGTCCGTTGTGATATAAGATCCAATTATAGGTATCCCCTTCATTCCTGGCCGCTTCTGTAACCTCTTTTTGATACTCCTGACTTAATCCGGATGCATTTTCCTTCAACAGGATACGCATTGCCTCTGCCGGAAGCATAATATTTTCTTCATCCGGTATCTCACCATCCTGGTCAAAATAAATGCTGATATCATAATCAGACCAGTTTTCCTCTGCATTTAAAAGTGTTTCTACGGTATATTTAATATTGTAATATCCATAATCATTCATATTAACCACAGAAGTCATTCTTCCACTTTCATCCTTTTGGAACATTTCTTCTTGGCGAATCCTCTCGTGCAATAATGCAAACTGACTATTTACTTCCTGTAGATAATATTCCGTATTTTCGTACTTGCCTCCATCTATCTGTGCCATATTAAAAATGCTACTTCCAGCCTTGTAATATCCGGCATAGCAAATGCCAAATATGCCAAGAACACACAGAATCTGCAAAAACACTACTGTTGTTTTCCAGAAATACGGATGCTTCATATCCTATCATCTCCTTTCCAGGCTACAATTTTTCTACTTTATAGCCCACCCCCCATACTACTTTTAAGTAGCGTGGGTCTTTTGGGTTTATCTCTATTTTTTCACGTATATGTCGGATATGAACTGCTACGGTATTGTCTGCTCCAATAGCATCCTCATTCCAGATGCTTTCATAAATCTGGTTAATAGAGAACACTTTTCCCTGATGCTTTACAAGAAGAAGCAATATGTTATATTCAATCGGTGTCAGCTTTACGAATTCACCATCTACAGTGACTTCCTTCAAATCATCATCGATTACCAGTCCACCTGTGGTAAAAACATTGCCATCCTCCGCTTCTTTCATTGTGCCAAGTGCTGTATATCTTCGAAGCTGAGACTTTACTCTTGCCACTAATTCTAATGGGTTGAATGGCTTGCTTACATAATCATCTGCCCCTATATTCAAGCCTAGAATTTTGTCTGCATCTTCTGTCTTTGCGGACAAAATAATAATTGGAATGCTACTTTCCTCGCGAATCTTTAGCGTTGCACGAATGCCATCCATTCGTGGCATCATCACATCAATTACTAAAAGATGCACTTCCTCTTTTTTTAACATCTCGATTGCCTGAATTCCATCATATGCTTTTAACACCCGATACCCTTCCTGCACCAGATAAATCTCTATCGCATTCACTATTTCCTTGTCATCATCACATACTAGTACTGTAAACACGATTCCACCTCCTTTTCTCACAGTATTTCTCTTTTGCCTTTCTCTCCGACTGTGGAATTTATTGTAAAATTGTATTTTTAAGAAAAGGCAAAGAGTTTTATTAAAAATTCTTTAAGTTGCTTTATCTGCCTGTCCGGCTGAGAGAGGGGCTACCTCTTCTGACAACAAACTTCATCTCCTCTTTCAGTCTATCTTATTGAAAACTTTCATTCTTTCCCCCGCTTCTCTTTGTGAGCGATTCGTAATTCCTTGAAAAAGGTAGACAACAGGGTGCTACACTCCTCCTCTAACAGACCTCTGACCGTTTCTACCTGATGGTTAAATTCCTGCATTTCTAACAGATTCAGTACGGAACCGGCGCAGCCTGCTTTTTTGTTCATACAGCCAATATATACTTTATCAATTCTTGCCTGCACTAATGCACCGGCACACATCTGGCAGGGCTCTAGGGTAACATACATGGTGCATCCCTCTAAACGCCAGTCTCCTAGAACTTTTGCAGCTTTTCGTATGGCGGTCAGCTCGGCGTGGGCCAGCGTGTTCTTGTCGGTGTTTCTTCTATTGTAACCTCTTGCTATGATTTTTCCCTCATGGACTATTACACAGCCTATGGGAACTTCTAAGAGTTTGTACGCTTTTTTTGCCTGCTTGATGGCTTCTTTCATAAATCGTTCATCTTGGGTCATATGTGTTTTCCTCTCTTGTGCTTTTGGATATTTTATCATAAAATATGCATGAGATAAACAAAAATTGTTAAGGGGGAAAATCCCCCTTCTGACACTTCATTACCATATAGAAATTTGGGATTTACTTATGTTACGAATTTTATGGAGGCTGTCATGATATTTCATGGATTTCAGAAAACAACTTTACTAGATTACCCTGGGCATGTGGCTGCAATTGCTTTTGTTGGAGGATGCAATTTACGGTGTCCTTATTGCCATAATAGTGGGCTTGTGCTGAATGAAAACTGCCCTGATACTTTTTCGGAGGAGGATGTTCTCTCTTTTCTTAAAAAAAGAGCAGGGTTGATTGAGGGATTGTGTATTAGCGGGGGCGAGCCCACTTTGTATACGGATTTGCCAGATTTTATTTGTAGAGTGAGGCAAGAGGGATTTCTTGTGAAACTAGATACCAATGGAACGAACCCGGCGATGCTTCGACTGTTGCTTAGAGAAAATCTTGTCGATTATGTTGCTATGGATATCAAAGCCTCTCCTGAGCGTTACCGGCAGATTACCGGGTTTACTGAGGTTTCTTATGATAACATTCGGGAATCTATCTCTTTACTGCTTGATTCTGATATTGAATATGAATTCCGCACTACGATTGTACAGGAGCTTCATGATGCGGATATGATACGTAATATTACCAGGGAAATAAAGGGATGTAAGCGATATTTTCTGCAGAATTATAAGGATTCCGGGGATATATTAATCCGTGCTATGGCTCGGGATGAAAAAAATTGTCAGACAGAACCCCTGTTGTCTCCTTTCCATGAAGAGGAAGCTTTACTGTTATTACAAGCCGCTAGAGAATGTGTTCCGGTAACGGAACTTCGGTAACAAATTTGATTTCTAAACCTCCTTCATTTTAAATCTATCTCCATCACTTTGAGCCAAAATGATGGAGATAAACTTAGACATGATAAAAATTACAACTACTACAGCCGCCTTACAATTCAATCTCTCTATACCAATACCCAAATTCTCCCTGTCGCAATTCTCCTTCTCCTGCCATTTTAAAGTTCTGGAAGCCGAACATAGATGCCATCATTTTTTCTTTTGAATAAAAGTTTCCCGGCACGCAAATAATGTATTTTTCTTCTGCTTCTATCTTTCCTAGCAGCAGATATCGATAATTGCAGTAGCCATGAAGGAGAAAATTATTGTTGCCTAGTATCCATTCTCTACGGTTTAACAGGCAGATATCTTTGGGCTGGATACGAATACAGGTAATGGAATCGTCATTGTCAAAAGGGGATACCACCGGATACTTGCTTTTTAGCTGTGTCCATTTGTCCATAAGGGGAGATATCCGTTCCGGCTCCTTCGCCTGTCTTCGGGCATCCGCCCCATAAGCTGATTGTTGGTTCCTTCCCTGCATTCTATATGGACAACAGCCGTTTCGGGCGCCCATACACATCTGGTTATCTTTTTCTGCCACTGGCGCAGATGCTGCGTGAATCTGGTTCCCATCTGTAACAGTAAGTTCTGGTTCTGACTCAGTTTCTGTATCATAATCCGGTTCCTCGATTTCAGGCTGGGATTCCTGCATACCATTCACTTGTATAGCCTGTTGCCTGTTCTGTTGTCTCTGAATATCCATATTTGAATTATCTATATTTTCCCCCGGCATCTCCCTTTGGAAGTTCTGCTTTTGCTGGCCACCTCCATCTGTCCTCTTCATACCATCCGCTACTGCCATCTCTTGCTGATTATTTTCTTCGTTTACAACCTCTCTATCTAAAACAGATTCCCTTACAGGCTCATTTGCCGATTGCTTTTCCTGTGCCGCCGATTCTTCCTGCCAGTCTTCCTCATTTCTTTCTTCCTCTGCCAGTATTTCTGCAGACGACGTTTCAGGCTCCACGCTCCCCATACTCCCAGCGTCCGGCTCCTCCCCGGCTTCTGACTCTATCTGAAAAGATTCCGGTCTTACAGGAATGTCCTCCCATTCCGTTGCAATTATCCTTTCATTATCTAAAATCAGATACAAGCCACCCATTTCTGTGAAAAAACGACGTCCTATTCCAATTTCGGTTGCCGGAAAATGAATGGAACCTTCCCCCACTCCATTTGCAATCACAAATTCACCAATAGAAACGCCGTACATTCTACTCTTATCTTCACTTCTGTAATATAAATACACCGTGCATCCCGCTCTTGCCTTCTGATTCGGCAATTTCACATGAAGATTGACAAAGCCTGCCTCATCCCTTACCATAACCTTTGCAAAGCCACAGTTTCCTGCCTTCTGCCCTCTTTCATATGTATAAAGATATGCCATAAACCGCTTATATTCTGACATTTACCCATCCTCCTTACAATAGCGGTGTTACTTTACACCCATTCTACTATATGGAAAAAAATATGAAATTATTACTAAAGTGTGTAACTACTCACACCATAATGGCTCTATATATTCCTTAATCAACTTCATTCTATCCTCAACTCTCGGCTTAAAATACGAACCTATCACCACCACCATGTCCTGCTTCGGATTGACATAGATCACATTTCCACCATCACCTAATGCCGCATAGGACTGATCAGCTTCGTCAATAATCCACCACAAATACCCATATTTCAAGTTTTTCCACTGCACCTTCTGGCTTGTGCTTTCACAAATCCATTCTTCTGATACCAGCTGCTTTCCATTCCAGTTTCCGTTATTTAAAAGAAGTTGCCCGATTTTCACCATATCGTAAGACTTCAGTACCAGTCCCCATCCACCTGTATGAACGTCATTTGGACCCTTCACCCAGCCTTCCACGGTCTTACTCTTATAAAATTCCATCTGTTCTTCTTTGTTGTGAAATTCTATATCTCCGGGAATGTGTATTCCTAATGGTTCAAATAAATTTTCATTTGCAAAATCTAACAGTTGCTTCCCTGTTGTATTTACAAGGATTCCGGAAAAAATATCCGGACCAATGACTGGCGCATATCGAAATTCTCCTATTTTTCCTCTGCCACCCAACAAATCCAAGGATGCTTTTACCCAGTCCCCACTGGTAAAATACTTGGTATACGGGGCATATTTGTACTTATAAGGTGCTGTCATGGTCAGCATATCCCGTAATGTAACATTTTGTATAGTTTTTTCTCTTTTCTTTGTGGTATAGTCCGGAAAAAAATCCAGAACCGGCTGTTCTACGCTCTGTATATATCCTTTGTCCATTGCGATGCCAATTAACAGCGATACAATACTTTTTGTTACAGAAAATACATGAAACGGATTTTCCTTTGTACAGCTATTCTGATAATACTCATATACGGTATCCCCGCCTTTCTGTACAATAACTGCACCAGTATTTCCGTACTTTGATTTAATTAACTGCTCCAATCTTTTCGTTTTTTCCATTGCAAATTTCCTCCATTTCTTTAAATGGGTTCAATCGGCACATAAATCTCTACTTTAATCAGATGACCTTTCTCTTCGTTCGGATTATTGAGGTATACCTCAAGGGGACAGGCATTTCTAGGAACATATCCGCTTGTCATAAGCCATTTCTGATACATGTGATCCCAGGCATCTTCAAATTGTCCTTTTGTTATTTCATAATGTCCGACAGCATAAAGTCCGCCTTCTAACTTCATTACGCCTAACTTTCCCTCTTCTCTGGCTTTACAATCTTCCGGGATTGTTAAACATAAACTGGTACGAAACTGTTCTTCCTTTCCAAATTCCGGATTATCATGATACATGACAAAGACTTGGTTCTGACCTGGTTTCAAAAGATGTTGTTTTTCTGCACCTTTGAATAACTCATGCATCAGCTTCACATAGGCTCTTGCTAGTGACTTGTAATTTCCTACATGTCTTACATAAACTACATTCTTTGATTCTAAGGTTTCTATTCGCATTTCCCCAGTTGCAGAAAACGGATCTTTTACCCATTTCTTCTTTTTTTCAGCCTTATTGTACTCTGAAATAAAAATGTTTTCTTTGCAATTCGTGCTGTATTTTTTTCTATAAGTAAGAGGACTTATTCCATAATGGTTCTTAAATGCTCTTGAAAAAACTGCTGAATCAGCGAACCCAAGCTCATAGGCAATGCCTGTCATATTAAAATCCTGTCTGTGAGCCAGCATAAAAAGGGAATGCTCCAGGCGGATTCGGTTCACATACTGCAATAATGACTCCTGCAATACACTTTTAAAAATACGATTAAAATGATATTTAGAAAACCCTGCCACTTCTGCAAGTTCTTCTGTGGACATGGCTTTCTGGTAATTTTTTTCGATATAATCTTGTACTTTTTGTATGCGGGCTATGTATTCATCTTTGTATGTTTCTGGCATAGTTACACTCTTTCTATATAATTTGCTTTTTAAATCACTTCAAGTTTTTATTATATCAAATATGTCTCTTTCATTCTACTTTACATACGAAAGATAAATTTCATATATCACGCAGTGCATCTTCCTTTCAAATTCGTGCGCATCATATTTTATATACTAGGAAATTACAACATCCCAAAATAAAATGTTGTAATTTCCTAGTATATGAAAAATCCCAGCAAAAACCTACGCTTTCGCCGGGATATAATTACAATTTGTTGTTTAAAAACTTCTTCTGCCATGGATTCAACTATCTTTGACAGAATATTTGGCAACTTTTGTTTTAGCTTATATATTGAAACTGACTATATCTATATAATTGATTTTATTTTACCCATCCCCTTACGGCATCACAATCTTCCCAGCCACCGCACAAGCTGCTGCTGTTGCAGGAGACGCTAAGAAGATTTCTACCTTTGAGGTTCCCATTCTTCCTAAGAAATTACGGTTGTTGGTAGCCACTACACGCTCACCGTCTGTTAAGATACCACCGGTACGACCACAGCACAGACCACAGCCCGGATGTGTGATAATAGCACCCGCTTCTGCTAAAATGGCAAGTGTACCATTGGCAGCTGCTTCTTTGTATATCTTACGGCTTGCCGGTGTGATAATACATTTCACATAAGGGGCTACTTTTTTGCCCTTTAAGTAAGCAGCTGCCTTCTCTAAATCTTCTAATCGGCCGTTGGTACAGGAACCGATAAATACCTGGTCGATTTCTGTTCCTTCTAACTCACTGACTGGCTTGATATTGTCCACCTGGGACGGACATGCCAGAACAGGAACAAAGTCCTCTGCCTTATAATTGATTACTTTCACATAAGAAGCATCTGCATCACCAACCAAATCACGTTCTGCATCTGTTAATTCCATGTTGCAATACTCTGCTGTCTTTTCATCTGGCGTAAATAAGGCACATTTTGCACCTGCTTCAATTGCCATGTTTGCAATGGTCATACGGCTTGCCACGCTCATGGCTTCCACGGTATCCCCGGCAAACTCCAATGCTTTATAAGTTGCACCGTCTGCACCTAAATCACCGATAAGACGAAGGATAATATCCTTAGAGGTTACATTAGCCGGCAATGTACCTGTAATATTGACACGGATAGTCTCCGGCACTTTAATCCACATAGTTCCCGTTCCTAAAATACTTGCCATTTCTGTATAACCAATACCTGAAGAAAATGCACCAACGCATCCATATGTAGTAGTATGGCTGTCTGTACCAAATACAATATTGCCAGGCTTTACGTAGCCTGCTTCTGTCATAAGCTGGTGACAGATTCCGTCAGAACGGTGGATATTTTTCATTCCGTATTTTTCTACGAATTCATTTCCTACACGGAAATGTCTGGTGTCATCTACCTGACTTGCCGGTACTAAATGGTCATAAATCAGTACCACTTTGTCTGCATCCCAAAGTTTTGTGAATCCCATTTCCTCGAATTTTTCTGCTACGAATGGGATAAAAATATCATGTATCATGACACGGTCTACGTTTACAGTTACAATGTCATTTGCTTTTGCTGTATCTATTCCTGTGTTCTTCCGAACAATTTTTTCGATAATTGTTGCGCCCATTTTGCTTCCTCCTAATCTAATCCGTTTCTCTTACGCATTGCCTTTACCAGACCGCCTGCGTTGATGATGTCTACCAGATTCTGAGGCAGTGATGTGATTGGGTATGAATTACCATTGTGTGTAATCTGCTCGTTTACGGTTACTTCGATGGTATCGCCTTCTGCTACTGCTTCTCTAAGATCCGGGTTTTCAATTAAGAGCAGACCGTTATTAATAGAGTTGCGGAAGAAAATTCTTGCAAAGGATTTGGCAATGACACATTTTATGCCTAAGGCTTTGATAATTTCCGGTGCCTGCTCTCTGGAGGAACCGCAGCCGAAGTTCTTTCCTGCTACAATGATGTCTCCCGGTTTAATCTGTCCTGCTAATTCCGGGCGGAGGGGAGAAAAGGCATATGGAGTCATGTCCTTTACAGTTTTTAATGCTAAATATTCGGTTGGGATGATGATGTCGGTGTCGATATCATCGCCAAGTAACCATACTTTTCCGGTGAATTGTTCCATGATTGTTCCTTTCTGTATCTAAGTTTCACTAATAATTACAAAGCGATGCCCGTTCGCAACTTGCCAGAATTGCTTAGCTGTTACGCTCAGCCTTACACTGGCGGAAAGCGTTTGCAGGCATTACATATTCATTACCTTATTGAAATTTTCTAATTACTTACACTTCATCCGCAGTCGCAATTACACCCTTTATCGCAGATGCAGTTACCGTTGCGGCGGATGCTAAATATACGAAGGAATCCGGGTGACCGGCGCGTCCTTTAAAGTTACGGGTACCGGTACTGATTAGTGTTTCGCCTTCGCCGATTACACCCTGGCAGCTTCCCCAGCATACACTGCAATTGGCATTCATGACGATGGCGCCTGCTTCCATAAAGATATCGATAAGCCCTTCCTCTAAGGCTGCCTGATATACTGCATTACTTGCCGGTACTACTAAGAAACGTACTAATGGGTGTACTTTCTTGCCCTTAAGGATTTCTGCGCCTACTCTTAAGTCTTCTAAACGTCCGTTATTGCAGGAACCTAAGAAAGCTTCGTCTATTTTTACTCCTGCACATTCTTTTGCAGGTACTACGTTATCTACAAAGTGTGGCTTTGCTACAATTGGTTCAATTTCATCTAAATTGATGTCATATACTTCTGAAAATACAGCATCTTCATCACTTGTATAGGTTGCTACCGGCTCTCTGCCATGTTCTTTTAAATAGTCCATAGCTACTTCGTCTACTTCCATAAGTGCTGTCTTTGCACCGGCTTCCACGCACAGATTACAGATTGCAATACGGTCACTCATAGTTAAAGTCTTTAAGCCTTCTCCGGCAAATTCCATTGCCTTGTAGTTGGCTCCGTTAGCGCTGATTTTTCCAATGATAGTTAAGATAAGGTCTCTTGCATAGACACCATCTTTTAATTTTCCTGTTAAATTAAAACGAATAGTCTCCGGCACTAATACCCATGATTTGCCTGTTACCATGGCATACAGATAATCTGTACATCCTACACCAGTACCAAATGCACCTAAAGCACCATATGCACAGGTATGGCTGTCTGCACCGAAAATAAGCTGTCCCGGGCGAACATGGTTCTCCATCATAATCTGGTGACAGACTCCCTGTCCCTCATAAAACGTAATGCCATGCTCTTTTGCAAAATCTCTCATTTTCTTGTGGGAAGCTGCTGTCTTTGGACTATCTGACGGTACGTTGTGGTCTACAATCCAGACTAATTTATTTACGTCTGCAATCTTTGGATTTTTTAATTTGTTGTGATACATGTCGATGGTAAGATGTGTAGTACCATCGTTACTCATTAACTGATCTACTTCAACGGTATGGATATCCCCCGGTTTTACTTCTGAAACACCTGCTGCTCTGGCAATAATTTTTTCTGCAATTGTCATTCCCATAATTTATGCTTCCTCCTTATTCAATGATGCAATAAGACCACCCTGGTCTAAGATTCCCTGCATGTATGGTGGAAGCTTTGTACATATGTATTCTTTTCCGCCTGTTGTGACGATACCCTCTGTCAGCGACAGCTCCATATCATCTCCGGCTTCTACGTTATCATATAAATCTTTACACACAATTACAGGAAGGCCAATGTTAATCGCATTGCGGTAAAAGATTCTTGCAAATGATTTTGCAATGACTGCCTTTACCCCTAATGCTTTTAATACGCTTGGTGCCTGCTCTCTGGATGAACCACAGCCAAAATTTTCACAAGCTACTACGAAATCTCCCGGCTGTACCTTCTTTGCAAAATCCTTGTCAAGGGATTCGAAGGTATAAGCTTTCATCTCATCAATTGTCGAAAATAGTAAATACTGTGACGCAATAATCTGGTCAGTATCTACATCTGTATGGAATTTAAATACTTTTCCCATAATTGTATGTCCTCCTTTGTTATGTTTCTGTTCACGTCTGACCGTGTATTGTATCAATAATATCATTGATATTTAGCCTTATTGTGCATGATATCCTTGATACAATACACGGGTACATCTTTACTATCATATCACGATTCCATAAACCAGACAATAGATGGCATCAACAAATATTACCGGATTATTCCCCGCAAAACACAAAAAGTGCAGAACCGTCACATACTTCTGCTCACGATTCTGCACTTTCTATGTCTTCTTATGGACAACTGGACAACACAATTTTAGAAATCTAAAATCCATCACCGTAGGTGATTCTAAATAATTACCCTGCTACATCTTAAACTGTCCCACAACATCTTTTAGCAAATCAATCTTCTCCATGCTGTCATTTACCATATCTGCATTGTTGCTTGTCTTTTCTGCCATTTGAGATGTGCTTTCCGCAATTTCATTGATACTGATGCTAGACTCACCAGCTGTTTTGCTAATGCCTTCCACGGATGTCTTGATCTGCATAATATGCTCTGTCAATGTTACAATTGCACTATCTATATTGTTCATACTATTTTCAATCACAGTCGCATCCCGTTTGTACTGTTCACTTACATTGCCAAAATTCTCATAATCAGACAGGACGGATTTACCCATAAATTCCATGGAAATATCTAAACATTTTGCCATTTCAGCCACTGCATCATTTACTTCCATTACAATATCACTGATATTTGCTACTGTCTCTGCTGTCTGGTTTGATAAATTGGTAATCTCTGTTGCCACTACTGCAAATCCTTTCCCCGCCTCACCGGCCCTTGCCGCTTCAATAGAAGCATTTAAGGCAAGAAGACCTGTCTGGGTAGAAATTTCAGAAATGGCTTCTGCAAGTTCACCAATCTTCTGCACTGCCTTTGATTTCTGTAAGGCAAGTTCTGTATCCTGCTTCACGTTAGTGTACATTTCTTTTGTCTTATCCGATGCATCTTTGGTTGTCACACCAAGCTCCACTGCCCGCTTCATAATTTCTTTTGATAAATTACTTCCCTCTTTTGCAAGGTTCTCAATGGAAACTGCATTTTCATTCACATCTGCGATACTCTCCTCCATGGAAACTGTAGCATCTGTAGATTCCTGCATACCAGCTGCCAATTCCTGTGTGAGAGCAGAATTGGACTCTGCAATACTGTCAATAGCTTCTGATGTCTGTTGCAGGGATGAAATATTTTCATATAATGATTCACAGGAAGCATCAATATTTCTCGTCATTTCCCTCAATTTGTTTCGCATCTGGTGAATTGCATTTGCCATATCACCAGTTTCATCCGTGCGATTCATCAATTGCTGACTACCTTGATTTGGTGCTAAATCCAAATCAGCTGTCTTTTTAATAATCTTAGTCAAAAGCTTAATTGGCTTAGAAATATTGTTACTTACAAATAATGCATACAGGAAAGAAACGAATAAACCAGCAAGAACAGATACCATAATGCTATTAGAAAGCTGATTCATTTCACCTTTTAGCTCATTTTCCGGAACAGAAATGATTAATTTCATGCCATTATCTAGTATGGTATACGCTATCTGGTAATTCCCCATGTCCTGCACAGCGCCTTCTAACGAAGTGTCTGAAATAACAACAGAATCTTTCTTAAGAACCTCTTCTGTCTTCGCACCTACTTCATAATCCTTATGATATAAAATGCTATCTTCACCATTTGTCAGATATGCATGTCCCGTATCAAATGCCTCCCACTCTGCAATCTGGCTCTGTATCACATTGAAATCAATATCCATTCCCACAATACCTACCGATTCCCCATCAATGTAAAGCGGTATTACATAAGAGATCATATAAGTATTAATATTTTCATTGAGATATGGATCCATCCAGATAGGCTCCCCCGCTTCTACGGGAATATAATACCAACCTACATGCTCTGTATCTGACGGGTCATACATACTAAAATCTGTTGGTGTCAGATATTCATAACTATCACCGGATTTTGAAAGGAAAATACCGGAGGTTGGTTCTGTAAATTCAGGATTATACCGAACGTAGGCTGTAATTGCTCCATCTGTATGGGTTGCCAGCCCTAACACACTTTCTTCTAGTTCCTCTGTACATTCTGTCACATAAGAAGAATCTGTTTTAAACTTGTCAAAATCCTTAATCTTTGCCAATGTCATATCGCTCAGCGTATTTACTGATTGCTCAACCTTTGCCATCATTCCATTTAGCTGTGCTGCATGATTGCTATTGATTAATGTAAGAATTTCTTTTGAATCCTTAAATGCAATTCTTCTTGATTCTGAAAAACTAATGCCTCCAACCAATGTGGACACCATAACGACCGCACCCACAACTGCAGCTGTAATTCTTACTTTCAATGTTCTTTTCATAAGCATTCCCTACCTCTTATACTCGTTTTTTAAAAGAAAATAGTTACCCTTCATTTTCTCTTACATTCATCATTTTAACATTTTTTACTATATTTGTCATTTTATTTTCTAAAAAATTATAAAATTTATCTACATTTTTCATTATCAAAAACATTTGTTTTGTATTTTATTCCAATAAATAATTCATTGAACATCTATCGTTTTTTCTTCGCTATTTTCTTTTAACACTTCGTAATATCTCCTTTCTCTATTTCATATATTAATAAAAATCTTGTTTTTGGTGGATTATGATACATTCCTATATAAAGAAATTTTCCTTCACCTCCTTGACGCGTACTAGTTCCGGCAAAGGCGTACGCCCGATCTTTGTGCTTTCCCTTTTGCTATGCTCCATTACTTTGACCGGATGTCATACAAAGGAAGATACCACAGACACATCTTCCACGGCCCTTGAAACTTTCATGGATGAACTGTTCCGGGAGCAAATCACTTCTAATACATTAACACTTCATTACACCTTGAAAAACCCTTCTGATTATGGAATTACTGACATTACGCCAACTCTTGGCAGCTATGATACCTCCACGTTAGAAGACGACAAGCAGGAAACCATTGCCTGTTTACAGGAGTTAGAACAAATTGATACTACAAACCTCTCAGAAAATATGGCTTTTCATTATGATGTACTGCACCATTATTTAGAAAACACTATTGAGGGCTATACATATACCTATTATTCAGAGCCTTTAAGCCCTACAACGGGCATTCAGGCCCAGCTTCCTGTTCTGTTAAGCGAATACTCATTCTATACAAAAGAAGATATTGACATCTATCTTGCACTATTGTCTGATGTTCCTGATTACTTTAACAGCATGTTAGCCTTCGAGCAGGAAAAAGCTGACAAAAATCTCTTCATGGCTGAATTTGCAGTACAGGATATCTGCGACCAATGTAATTCTTTTTTGTCACAGGAAAATAATTTTTTAATTTCCTCCTTTGATTCACGCCTTAATACAGTGGAAGGCCTAACAGCTTCTGAGAAAAATAAATACAGTTCCATGAATAAGGTCTGCATAGAAGAAGAAGTGCTTCCAGCCTACGAAGCTCTTGTCAGCGGACTAAAATCAATTTCAGCCAAACATCCTGGAATAGATGGTGGACTGTACTATTTAAAGGGCGGTGCGGAGTATTATGAATACCTTGCCCGGCAAACCACCGGTTCTGACCGCTCCGTAGAAGAAATGAGCAATCTGCTGTCCCATTATTTTATGGAAGATATGTCTAAGATGCAGGAAATTATGGAAGAAAATCCTTCTTTGGAAACCTCCAACCTGTCCTTCACCTCAGATGCTACACCAGAGGAGATGCTTGAGCAGCTACGGGAGGAGATGCAGTCACACTTTCCTACACCTGTAGACGTCAATTATACGGTAAAATATGTTGATAAATCTATGGAGGATTACTTAAGTCCGGCTTTTTATCTCACACCACCCATTGATGATGCCAGCTCAAATGTAATTTATATCAATAATGGTCGGCAAAAACGCCAGCTTGACTTATATACCACACTGGCTCACGAAGGCTACCCGGGACACTTGTACCAGAACACTATGGCAGCTTCCTACAATCTTCCTCCCATTCGCAGTCTTTTGTATTATGGCGGATACACGGAAGGCTGGGCGACCTATGTGGAAATGTATGCTTATGATTTCAGTGGTATTGATAAGGCTTCCAGCGAATATCTGCGAATTGAGAATGCTCTGAACCTTTACTTATACGCCAGATTAGATATGGGAATCCATGGAGAGGGCTGGAAATTAGACGAGGTCAAGGATTTCTTAAACAATTTTGGCATTGCAAATGATGAAGCATGCCAGTCTGTTTATCAATATATTATTGAAGAACCCGCAAACTATTTAAAATATTGTATAGGATATTTAGAATTCCGTTCTCTCAGAGATTATGCACAACAAAATATGAAGGAAGACTATAATGCAAAAAATTTTCACAGATTTTTATTGGAATCTGGTTCTGCTCCATTCTCCTTACTGCAGATACGGTTAAAAAAATTTTACTTATAATAACCAGATTTCCCGTATTTTTTACATCATATTTGTTTTTTCGACATGTTTCTTCTAGAATAAATGTAAAAAAATTGATAAGTTCATAATTTATTTACATTTCATTCATGTCAAGTTCACAAATCATGAGTATAGTATTATTTGTAAAAACAAACAATACATTGTTTTTATCTCATCTTTTTCATCCTTTTATTTTTTAAGGCCCCATACTTTGCGTGGTTTGTGTCGTTCCACAATAGGTGTGGGGCTTTAAAGCTATAAAGTTTTATTTTATAAATTATCGGGCTTTAATCTGGGAATATTTTGTTGTATTTTTGTAGTTTCTTAAAATGTATTTAAAAATATAGGAGGCGACATTTCAAAATAACTGCGCTGCTACTTGCGTCAGGAATTTTAAAATGCCGCCTCTTTCTTATATAGCGACCAATCATAATTCTTGAAAATACTGATACAAATTCTGTAGTGCCTTAACAAGCACTTCTTTTTCTTCTCCGCTAAGACGTTCTATGGTAGACTCCACCATTTTCCGATGAAATTCCTTATGATGATTATAAGCTTCTTTTCCTTTCTCGGACAATGATAAAAGAACCACGCGACGATCCTTCTCACTTCTTACTCGCGTCACATACCCTTTTTTCACCAGACTGTTCATGGCAATTGTCAGTGTTCCTACTGTAACGGATAGTTCTTTTGCTACTGTAGACATATTTTTCGGTTCATCAATTCCTACCACTTCAATAATATGCATATCGTTATTGGTGATGTCCTTAAATTCACCTGTAATTACTGCTTTCTCTTCTAGATGCATCACATCCCGAAACAGTTTTACCAATACACCATTTATCGTTGTATAAATATCCACAGCCTGACCTCCTTTGCCATACGCTTTTTTCATAGTATACGGTATTTGTTTGGAAAAGACAATATATTTTTATTATCAAAGTATATTTAGCACGCAGTGCATCTTCCTTTCAAATTCGTGCGCATAGAAAAAAATCCGCCAGCCTACGCCAGCGGATTCCAAATCTCTTATAAATATTTGCAACTATTCAGTACCCTCATAGGTTACCAATGTTATTATGAATTGCAATCATAATAACAGGCCAAAATCCATGCAGAATCACCTACGGTGATGGATTTTAGCCTGCTGCCACTACGTTTTCATACGGACTGTGCAGTTTGGCACAATACAAGATTGTATTGTCCTGGTTCTGAATAGTTACAAATATTTTTTCAAAATATCAGCCTTATCAGTCTGCTCCCATGGTAAGTGCAAATCGTTGCGTCCAAAATGTCCATACGCAGATGTCTGCTTGTAAATTGGTCTTCTCAAATCTAACATTTTAATAATACCAGCCGGACGTAAGTCAAAGTTCTCACGGATTGCCTTTACTAATTCTTCATCAGAAATCTTTCCTGTACCAAAAGTATCTACCATGATAGAGGTTGGCTGTGCCACACCGATTGCGTAGGATAACTGAATTTCACATTTATCTGCCAAACCTGCTGCAACAATATTCTTCGCCACATAACGTGCCGCATAAGCTGCAGAACGGTCAACTTTTGTGCAGTCCTTACCAGAGAATGCACCGCCGCCATGACGTGCCCATCCGCCGTATGTGTCTACGATAATCTTACGACCAGTCAATCCACTATCACCGTTTGGTCCACCAATAACAAAACGACCGGTTGGATTGATGAAATATTTTGTATTCTCATCACGAAGGTCTGCTGGAAGCACCACATCAAATACTTCTCTCATAATATCTTCATGAATCTGCTCCTGTGTCGCCTCCGGATTGTGCTGAGTTGATAATACAACTGCTTCTAAACGAATTGGCTTGCCATTTTCATCATACTCTATGGTTACCTGTGTTTTACCATCCGGTCTTAAATATGGCAACGTACCATTCTTACGCACTTCTGTTAAACGTCTTGATAACTTATGTGCCAATGCGATTGGGTAAGGCATATATTCTTCCGTTTCATTTGTGGCATATCCAAACATCATACCCTGGTCGCCTGCACCAGTGTCTAAATCATCTTCTAAGGCACCTTCTCTTGCTTCTAATGCTTTATCAACACCCATGGCAATATCTGGAGACTGCTTGTCCAAAGCTACCATTACCGCGCATGTATTTCCGTCAAATCCATAGTCAGAACGGTCATAACCGATTTCTACAATCGTATCACGCACTACCTTTGGAATATCCACCTGTGCATTAGATGTAAGCTCACCCATTACCATAATAAATCCTGTGTTAGTAAGTGTTTCACAAGCCACACGGCTCATTGGATCCTGCTCTAACATAGCATCTAAAATTGCATCGGATACTGCATCACAGATTTTATCAGGATGTCCTTCAGTTACTGATTCTGATGTAAATAAAAATCTTTCCATTTTATCACCTTTCTCCTTTATTAAAGGAATGTAAAATATTTTAGAGTATCTTTATTTGCTGATTTTTTCGAAAAAAAAATCCGCAATAAGCGGATTCGTTTTTATATACAAATCCTCTTATTGTTCGAACAGCCATCGTATATGGCTGCCGCTCAGGTTGGCACCTTCCTTTTAAGGGGTTGCCGTGGCTTCACAGATCCTTTGTATCTCCACCACTCTGAATAAAAGGTATAATATTCTATTAACTAAGTATACATAGTTCTACAATTTTTGCAAGTATTTTTTATAGGAAATTTATAACACTATACTACCTTAAAACCAAATTTCTTTAGATCTCTCTCGTTATCTACCCGTTCAATCTGACCGCCAAGGCTACGAAGCTTTCCATCAAAATCCTCATAACCTCTGTCAATATAGTGAATGTCTTCAATCTCTGTTATGCCTTCTGCTGCCAGACCGGCAATAACTAAAGCTGCACCTGCACGCAAATCTGGCGCATTCACCTTTGCACCCATATATTTTGGCACACCATCAATAATGGCAGTATTTCCCTCTACCTTAATGCTGGCTCCCATACGGGCAAGCTCTCCTACATACTTAAATCTGTTTTCAAAAATAGATTCTGTTACAATACTGGTTCCTTCTGCTAATCCTAATGTCACAGCAATCTGTGGCTGCATATCTGTTGGATATCCCGGATATGGCAAAGTCTTAACATGGGTATGGCGCAATGGCTTAGATGCCACTACACGTACTGCATCATCAAATTCCTCTATCTCACATCCGATTTCTAATAACTTAGCAGTCGTTGCCTCTAAATGCTTTGGAATTACATTTTTTACAGTCACATCGCCCTTGGTTGCTGCTGCCGCAAACATAAAGGTTCCTGCCTCAATCTGATCCGGAATAATAGAATATTCTGTTTTGTGCAATTTTTCAACACCCTTGATACGGATTACATCTGTTCCGGCACCTTTGATGTTGGCACCCATGCTGTTTAAGAAGTTAGCAACATCTACAACATGCGGCTCCTTTGCTGCATTTTCAATAGTAGTTCTGCCTTTCGCCAGTGCTGCGACTAACATAACATTAATTGTGGCACCGACAGAAACCATATCCATGTAAATATGATTTCCAACCAGTTCGTCTGCCTCTGCTAAAATCAGTCCATGCTCAATATTTACCTCTGCACCTAATGCACGAAAACCTTTAATATGCTGGTCAATTGGTCTGCTTCCAATATCACATCCACCTGGAAGTGCAACCTCCGCTTTCTGGTATTTTCCTAATAATGCTCCCAGTAAATAGTAGGACGCACGAATCTTCTTAATATAATCGTATTCAATACTTGCATTCTTAATTGTAGAGCCATTGATTTTCACTGTATGGCGGTCAACACGCTCTACCATGGCGCCAATGCCGGAAATTGCCTGCAATAATACATTAATATCCCTTACATCAGGGAGATTATCAATAACTACTGTCTCATCTGTCATAATCGCTGCTGCCAAAATTGCCAAAGCTGCATTCTTTGCACCACCAATTACCACTTCACCAACTAAGGGATTTCCTCCCTTGATCACGTACTGTTCCATAACGCACCTCAAAATTTTTATTTTACTATCTGACCTATTATCATTTTTAACCCACAGAAAAACAGCCGATACCCATGGTGTGTTCGGCTATTTTCTATTTTAAAGTATATTTAACAAACTCTAATAAATTTTGTATATTTCAATTCAACTTGCTACTTTAGAAACTTTTCTCTGCATTCTTTTCTTATTTATCAAGTACAAAAATAATAGATTCTTAATATCTACTAGTACATAATAATAAGTGATGCCTTCTGCTAATTTACATTATAGCATAAGTTTGATATTTGTAAACAAAAAAAGAAGATACACAATTATAACATTATGTATCTTCTTTGCAATTTTTCAAAGATTTCTTCTTTCGTTTCGGTTAAAATTTTGACGATTTTGTCCTTTTGTCATTCATCGCCTCAACGTGCAAACATATGTTTTGGTGATACTCCCCATTTTTTCTTCGATTAGTTCATATATTTTAGTGGGTCCACCTGTGAACCATTAATCAATATTTCAAAATGAACATGTGGTCCTGTACTTCTTCCTGTATTACCACTCAGAGCAATCTTTTCTCCCTGCTTCACCTGCTGTCCTGCATGCACTAATATCTTACTTAAATGAGCATATCTTGTTTCCCTGCCATCCGGATGCTTGATGCGGACACAATAACCATAACCGCTTGACCAGCCAGCTGCTGATACCGTACCACCGCAGGATGCCATAATAGATGTTCCAACAGGGCATGCATAATCCAGACCTTTGTGCCATCTTCCCCAACGATATTTAAATCCGGAAGTGAACACACCTCCATACAAAGGTTTAATATACGTCGGTGGAACAATAGTTCCTCTCTCAATAATTGCAGGTCTAGATTCTGTTTTTATCGTTTCCTGAATAATATTTCTAGATACCTCTTTTCCATTCCTATATGTCACCTGTGCAACTACATTACGACTGCCGGTTGTTGCCTCCTGCTTTACCTCTGTCTGATTGGTATACCAGGAATCGTTGTCTATATATATGGTATCTGCCTGATATTCCTCATCATATGTCTCCTGCACCGTTGTCACCACAGATAATTCCGGTTCTGGTACACTGATAACAATCTCCTGTCCTGCAACAATAACAGAATTTTCATCTTTGATATCATCATTTAGTGCCACAATGGACTCCATGGTTGTATCATTTTTATAAGCAATCAGCGACAAGGAATCTCCTGACTGGATTTCATACATCTGGCTTGTTTCTTTTTCCTTTGTCACTTCCTCAACGGCTGCCTCTAAAGACATCACCTCTTCAGAAGGAGCATACCCCTCTAACACCTCTACCTGTTCCTCAAATTCCACATGAAGTGTGCCCTCTTCCGGATTTACCAGATTAGAGTCACCATATTGCAGTTCATCTGTCACAGAACCAATACCACAATTTAAGGTTACAAGAGAAGCATCTCTGGCAGAACGGCTTACACCCACAATTCTTGCATGATAGCTATGACCATCCTCACTGTCATCTAATAGCTCCACTGTAAAATTTCCACTGGTGTCATATTTATTCACTGCTGTTTCAAGGAGCGCAACCACATCTTCTTTTGAATCAAGTGTCACTGTATACTCATTTACTTTAACAATATAAACCTGTTTCAACTGCTGCTTGTCTTCTGCCTGAATCAAAGCCTTCAGCTTGTCCTTTGCTTTAGAAGCATTTGTCATACTGGCAAATAAATCGTTCTTTTTTTCATATTCTATCTGCAGATTGGCAACCGGTAAAGCCCCTGTCTCCTGCCCCACTTCCAGACGAGCCTCCTGCACAAGCTCCTGTGCTTCCTGCTCATCCTTAAATGTTCCCAGATACTCGCCATTCACAGTACATGTCACATAATCGGCGGTTATGTTCTGAAAGGAAACACCCTCTGCTAAAAGAACTACAAGCAATAACGCTAATACCGTTCCCCCAAAAAATCCGATACTCCACCTTTTTCCATAAATTGAATTTTTTTTCATTATATTCTCCTATTCAATCGCTATAACAGCATCAGAATCACTCTTTCCCTACCCAGCCAGACGTCCTGCCACTGCGGCCTTCACTGCGTCAATAGTCTGATCAAGATCTTTTCCGTCTTCCTCCACAATCACATCTGCATACTTTTCATAAAGAATGGTTCTTTCCTTATATAAATCAAGCAACGTCTGTCCATCCTTTAACGCAACGCCACGCTCTCTTAAATCTCCTAAACGTTTCTCTAGTTCCTCATAGGATACTTTGAGATACACTACTAGTCCAATTTCTTTCAAATGTTCCATGGCTCCTTTGTGGTATACCACACTTCCACCTGTGGCGATTACTCCACGCTCTGTCTGGATACTGGCATTCACTCTGCCTTCTATTTCAATGAATCCATCTAAGCCTTCTTCTGCAATAATTTCCTTTAGCAGTCTGTTTTCCTGTTCCTGAATCAATATATCTGAATCGATAAAATGATAGCCTAATCTTTTCGCTACGACCACGCCGATTGTGCTTTTCCCCACCCCCGGCATTCCGATAAATACAACATTATTTTTCATATTTCCTCTATTCCGTTGGCTAGTGCATGTTTGAACATTCATTCCTACAATCTGCCGTTCTAACCATCCAATTTTTATTCTATGAAATTTTAACCAACAATGCTATAACTTGTCAATAGGTCTTAATAAATCTGTAACAAAAAATTATCAAACTCGCTATGCTATTGACAAGCCCCGTCGTTTTTTCAAAATTCTAAATCAGGCCATGATGCAAGCACCAAAAAGCTACCCCTATCTGTATAAGGCAGATAGGGGTAGCTTTTGGATTTTGTATATAAGCTTAATTTACAGTCTCTTTAATAATTCTTCTCTCTGAGCTTCGAATCCTGGCTTGCCAAGAAGTGCGAACATGTTCTTCTTGTAGCTTTCTACACCTGGCTGGTCAAATGGATTGATACCTAATAAGTAACCACTTACACCACAAGCAAACTCGAAGAAGTAGAATAATTCACCTAAGTAGAATTCATTCTGCTCTGGGATATTTACCATTAAGTTTGGTACGTTACCATCTGTGTGAGCTAATACAGTACCGTTCATAGCACTCTTGTTTACGAAATCAAGGTCTTTTCCAGCTAAGTAGTTCAGACCATCTAAATCTACCGCTTCTTCTTCAATAAGAACCTGCTCTCTGGAAGATTCTAAGTTCAGAACTGTCTCGAACATGATTCTTGCACCGTCCTGAATGAACTGTCCCATAGAATGTAAATCTGTTGTTAAGTCAACAGCTGCCGGGAATAAACCTTTCTGGTCTTTACCCTCAGATTCGCCATATAACTGTTTCCACCATTCAGATACATAATGGAAGCTTGGCTCGTAGTTTGCTACGATTTCGATGCTCTTTCCTTTTCTTAATAAAATGTTACGGATAGCAGCATACTGTAATGCATCATTTTCTTCAAACTCTGCTTCTAAAGCTTTCTTTCTTCCTGAAGCTGCACCTTCCATTAATTTATCAATATCTGCACCACTTGCTGCGATTGGTAACAAACCAACTGCTGTTAATACAGAGAAACGTCCTCCAACATCATCCGGAACAACAAATGTCTCGTAACCTTCTTCTGTTGCTAAGTTCTTTAATGCTCCCTTTGCCTTATCTGTAGTTGCATAAATTCTCTTAGCAGCTTCTTCCTTACCGTATTTTTCTTCTAATTTCTTCTTAAATACACGGAAAGCAATTGCTGGCTCTGTTGTTGTACCAGATTTTGAAATAATATTAACAGAAAAATCTCTGTCTCCAATTACATCTAATAAGTGCTTTAAGTAAGTTCCGCTGATGCTATTACCTGCATAGTAGATTTCAGGTGTCTTGCGAACTTCCTTTGGCACATTATTGTAGAAGCTGTGTCTTAAGAATTCAATTGCAGCTCTTGCACCAAGGTAAGAACCACCAATACCAATTACAACTAATACTTCAGAATCAGACTGAATCTTCTGTGCAGCCTTTTTGATTCTTTCAAATTCGTCCTTGTCATAATCAACCGGTAAGTCAATCCATCCTAAGAAATCGTTACCTGCACCAGATTTAGATACTAAAGTCTCTTTCGCATCCAATGCTAACTTCTTCATATACTGTACTTCATCATCTCTGATAAAAGCACTTGCCTTTGAGTAATCGAATGATACTTTTGCCATTTTGCGTTTCTCCTTTTCCATATATAACATGTTAGTAGGTTGGTCATAAACAACACCATTTAGTCCATATTTTAACAAATCTATCATGGATATTCAAGAGTCTTCTCTTTTTTAGCAAAAATTTTATGCAAAAAATTCACTTAAAATTTCCTGTATCACCGCTTCTTCCTCTGCCAAATCCTTCTTTCTGCCTTTTTCTGCCTTTTCATTTACCTTAGAAAGCTGCTCTTTCATAAGTGGAATATCCGGTGTCAAAACCGGTTCCGGCTCTGCCTGCCTGCCATCCTCCGCCACAACTACATTTACACATTCATGAATCATACGGTTCTTTAAGGAATTTTCTAAGTAGTCCAAAAGATTGATTCGTACCAGTTCATGCTTATACTTCAAATCAATAATCCTGCAGGAGAATACAAGCAAAATCAGTGCAATTACCCCATGGAGCGTATTCCAAAGCTGTTCTGACAGACTAATTTCTGCCACTACACCAAGAGCTGCCTGAAATCCTAATAAAATCACACACAATATCCCAAGGGTTCCGGACACTTTTCTGAAACCATGAAGACTTACTCCACACATTTTGTAATTTGACAGGAGCTTGTCCACAAATGCTTCGTTATTATTAATATTTAAGTTCAGCTTATAACTGTTTTCATACTTAAGCTTCACCTGCTTTACAAATTTACTTTTTGCCTTGGAGAAATTCTCTGTATTTTTTATCAGGCTGTCATACACCATTCCGGCAATAAAACGACTTAAAAAGCCAACAAATGCCACCCCCAAAATTACATACACCACATACCCCTTATTCATCCATTCTGCACACATCTCAATATATTGTTCCATAACATCCACTTTCCTTTCTATCATTCATCCTTTGATAATGGTTCTTCCCTCATAGTATACGGTATTATTTTCCATAAAGAAAGAAAAACCGTTTTACATAAAAAACCACATTTTTACAGGTTTCTTATTTGTTTCACATAAATTTACAGCATTTGACCAATTTTTTATATTTTACCTTGATAAATCGACAAATCTTCTTATATTTTGCAACAAATAATCTACCCGGAAAATCATAAAATAATAGTGGATTGCATATGCTTTTTTTGATATACTTAATCTAAACTTTTATTTATTACTAGGGTCGTCAAATATTCAGAATTCATTGCTACAATCTGCATGCTTTGCATCGCTGTGAAATAATTTTCATCACAAAGTGGAATGCATATCTTGCGGGAAGCAATTTGGGTACACGCTCTAGTAATAACTATACATATACAGAGGAGGACACATATATGATGCAGACATATACACCACAGGGCGTATGCTCTATGAAAATTAATTTTGATGTAGAAGACGGTATTGTAAAAAAAGTTCAGTTCGTAGGGGGCTGCAACGGCAATACACAGGGAATTTCCCGCTTAGTGGAAGGTATGACAGTAGAAGAAGTGATCAAACGCTTAGAAGGCGTAAACTGCGGCGGTAGAGGGACATCATGTCCAGACCAGTTAGCAAAGGCATTAAAATCTACACTATAATATTTAGAAAGGAATTTGCATATACCACAGTTTTTTGTGGATTGCACGGGTAGAACCATGAAGCGAATCGTATTAACCGGCGGCGGTACTGCCGGACATGTCACACCCAATATTGCACTTATGCCAAAGCTTAGAGAAGCTGGTTATGACATACAATATATCGGTTCCCACGAAGGAATCGAGCGAAAATTAATTGAAGAAATGAACATTCCTTATTACGGAATCAGTTCCGGTAAGCTGCGCCGCTATTTTGATGTTAAAAACTTTTCTGACCCATTTAAGGTTATAAAAGGATATGCACAATCGGTAAAGCTTTTGAAATCCTTAAAGCCGGATATTGTATTTTCCAAAGGAGGTTTTGTCAGTGTTCCTGTAGTATTGGCAGCAAAGCTCTGCCACATTCCTGCTATTATTCACGAATCTGATATGACACCGGGACTGGCGAATAAACTTGCTATTCCATCTGCCACAAAGGTATGCTGTAATTTCCCGGAGACTATGAAATATCTACCTGCTGAAAAGGCAGTGCTGACAGGGTCTCCCATTCGAAAAGAATTAGCCGAAGGCGTTGCTAAAAAGGCTGTTTCCTTTACTGGTTTAAAGAATGGAAAGCCTGTTGTTTTAATTATTGGCGGAAGTCTTGGTGCCAATGCTGTCAATGTTGCAGTACGAAAAATTTTGCCGGAATTATTAAAGGACTTTCAGGTTATTCACTTATGTGGTAAGGATAAATTAGATACCTCTCTGACGGACGTAGAAGGATATGTTCAGTATGAATATATTAAAGCAGAGTTAGCGGATATGTTCGCACTGGCAGACGTGGTAATTTCCAGAGCCGGTGCTAATGCCATCTGTGAATTACTAAGCCTGAAAAAGCCTAACATATTAATTCCTCTGCCGGCTTCCCAGAGCCGCGGGGATCAGATTTTAAATGCACGTTCTTTTAAAGAACAGGAATATAGTCTGGTGCTTGACGAGGATACACTGACGGATGAGCAGTTACTTGATGCTGTACGCAGTGTTTACAAGAACAGGGATTCTTATATCCAGGCTATGAGCAATAGCTCTATGAGTAATCCGATTGATATGATTATTGAATTGATTGAGGATGTTGTGAAGAAGTAGGGGATACTTTTCATATGAAACGAAGGCTGCCCAGAAGCACGGGATGTGCTTCTGGGCAACCTTTTCTTTTATGTAGATTTTTTCATTATTATGCTTACAATTTCCATCATCTCTTGTTCTTCTGTTTGTTTGAAAAATATACTTCCACAATACGGAATGCAATAAGTAGTACCATCTTTTAACTTAACTACGATAACAGCAAACCGGCACAATAAGAATGCCATCACAAGTAACAATATACTTATCAATGGTACCGGAAAGGGTTCTACAATCTGAAAAATAATCGATACAGCGGTAAACAGCATTAAAAATAAAATATATGCAATATCTGTAATACTTAAAATTAAACTACTTCCCTTTTTCATTTGCTGAATATCATTTTTCTGAATGAAACCTTCTAACAGCTTTCGCTCAGAAAAAATAACTTCTTTCTTTTCAATTGAAACAAGAAATCCATTTTCTTTTGTCTCTATCGAAGTAATAATTGAAGGAATAACACCCCTAGTAGCGTGGCGTGTTGCGTAAATTCTATAGTTCATTTTTTATTCTCCTAATGCTTGCATGTTATCAATATACTTAGATATTAATCGTTCTATAAATTCTATATTAATATCACACAAATCACTATTATATTCAAACTCTTTAAAATACCACTCAAAAATCCATGTATTTGCTTCATTTGCAGTTTTCATTTGGCATTCACTAGCCTTTCTTGCATAAGACAATGTAATTAAAAGATTAACAGCAATGTCTGGTTCATAATAAATTGCCCTGTATATATCAGAAACATGATATCCTTCATAATCGGTTTGCTGATAAGCGCTTAAAAAGTCATTAAAGTTTTTTGATAATATACTGCTCACAGACGCTATTGCATACACTTTAACACATTCATAAGATACCCCTGAAAAATTTGTAATGAAATCAAGAACACCTCGTGCAAGTTCTACATAACATCCAGAGGGAACCATTCCAATTATTGTATGTATTGCTGTTCCTAAAATATTATTATTCACATATCCTTGATTAAAGTAATCACTTTCCCAGAAACAATTTAAGGTAGCTGTCAAATCTTGATTTAAAGCATCCTTAAGTTCTAGAGCCGCTTGCTTTAAAACATTATCTTTACTATCCTTGATAATAACATCCAGTATATCAATATTTTTTTGCATTACATCCAAATCAGCTACAAATTCACAATATTCATTATAATTTTCCTGAAAACTAGTTACAACACTCACCCCTGTCAATACCCAAGAAAATTTACCTGTTATTTTTTTACCAACCTCCACTTTTTCCATAATCTTTATTTCTTTTTCTAACTCTGGAATAGCATCAGCCGCTTGACAGTACTGTTTATATAAATCATCGCAATAACTATAATAATCATCTACAGAATTAAATGCACTAGGTTCAGTTGTTAACCATTTTCCATCTAAATCATCAGCAGTTTTTCTCACACTCTCAAGTATTCCTTTTGTTGTTGAATTCAACTCCATGTTATACTGCAAATATGTATCAATATTAGTATTAATTTGTTCTACCAATGATTTTGCTAGTTTTCTCGCCTTCTGTAATTCACTTTGCTCTTTCAACCCATCGTTTATAGTCTTTAAATAATCTACTAATGCTGCCTTATATATCATTTCCTGATCATATGCGGTACCGAAAATATTATTACCAATCCATATACTAGTTTTTTCAAGCCAGTCTTCCTTATATATTTCTTTATATTTATCAGATACATATCTAGTGTCATCTAACAATAAATCCATCTGAGTTGGCATAACAACTAAATTTTGTTTTATTGGAGAAGTCCCATAAAGAAATACTTCTTCAGAGTCAGTGTAACTATCCATATCAGAATCTACAGACATAGGATTTGATTTTACTTTAACATATACCTTATCATCTTTGCTACTTATCACTATTTCTGAACCATTTTTTATTCCGTCTCCATCATAATCGTTATTTTGTTGAACATCATTATACGATACATTGCCAAACACTCGCTTACCTGTTCCTGTTCTTAATTTACCTTCACATAATAGTTTTGTATAATAATCACTAATACCATCTTCATTAGAATCTGTTATATAATCAATACTATCTTCTTCGATTTCCTCAAAATAATCATCCAAATCAGATAAGACTTGAGCATAATAGAATTTACCATTCGTTTCATTAGCAATACGTTGTAATAATTTCTCATCTATAGTACTGATACCAACAGTAAAAATAGAAATATCTTCATTTTTAGCTTTTTCAATTAATGGTTTATACATAGAATCATAACTAACAGATGGTACATCATAACCATCTGTCAACACAATAAGTATATTATATGTATCATCCTGAACTGGTAATAATTCATTTAAAGCTGTTTCTATTCCTTTATAAATAGCGGTTAACCCATATGCCCCTAATGAGTTTATTCTCTGTGTCAAAATTGTCTTATCAGAAGTCATTGAATTTACCACAATAGCATTATCATTAAATTTAATTAATGCTGCTTCAGCATTCTCTGGCATTTCCTCAACAAACTTAGTTAACACTTGTTTTGCAGCATCAATTTTATCATAATTCATACTACTTGATACATCAATTGCAAATGCCACACGTAATTTATTTGTTTTATTGTTAGGAGCTAAGATATCTTCTTCCCAAACCTTACTCAATTCAGCTTTGTTCAGTAAAATGTAAGTAGAAAAGTGTTTTAAATTAAGAATCACAGAGTTTCCACTAATAACTTGTTCTTCTACTTCTTCTAACATCTGTGTATCTTCATTATAATAATATACACATGGTGTAAAGTCTGGTTCGTTAAGTAATTCTTGTTCAAATGTCATTGTTACTTCCGCTGAAACAAAATCTCCATCCATATCAAAATCAAATGGTTCACCGATATATCCTGGAATCGTTTCATCAAGCATATCATTTTCAACAATATCCATACTAAATGAAAGTTGCTGTTTTGCTGTTGCTTCAAGTTTTACTGATACAGCTACAGTACTCTGACAAATATTAAAATCCTCTTCTAAATATGTTTCAACATATATATCATTCGCATCATCTTTTAACATATCAAATCCATATAAATACTCATCTAAATCATTCATTCCATCAGAATCTGTATCTTGCATTAATGGATTAGTATCCAAATCTATTTCTTCTGCGTCAGATAACCCATCCCCATCTGTATCTTTGCATGTCAAATCTGTTCCAAATTTCATTTCCTTTTTATTTGATAATCCATCTCCGTCAAAATCTTCTTCGCCGTCATTAATACCATTATTGTCCGAATCCATCTCAAGAGCATTTGTTCCTATGATAATACACTCAAAATAATCTGACAATCCATCTCCATCCGTATCTTCTTTATTCTGATCTGTTCCATAAACACACTCATAATAATTCTTCAATCCATCATTGTCATTATCTGACAAATCCACATCTACACCTTCCATATTTTGAGTTTCCGTGTTGATGATTGTAACTGTTTCCTCGTAATTTTTTCCATTCTTTGTTTGTGTTGTTATAACAAGTTGATTGTAACCGACCACTAATCCCAAATCGGAAATTATCCAATTTTCCTGAACAGTAATACTGCCTGACTTCACTACATTGCCATTAATATCTTTTATTTTGTAAGTCATTTTCTCTACATTTTTTATATTTGATACAGTTCCAGACAACTTTTCAATTTTAGAATTAACAAGATACCATTTTTCTTGATCATTGTAACCAAAATCATCAGTATTTATATGTATGACAATTGGAGAATCCTCGTTCTCGTCATATGTCACTAATTCTCCAGAATTCGTCCATCCTGTTACTTTAACGCAATTTTTGCCCTTTGTATAATCTGAATATTCTAATAAATTGGAACAATTCCATAAAGTTTCTTCATTGCCGCGCCAGAATCGTAGATTTTTATTACCACTATTTTCAGAATCAACGGTATACTTGTACACATAATCTTTGATTTTAGCCAATCCTGTATAAGGGTTATATAAAGAACTATCTGCATTTTTTATGGTAACATCATTTCCATTATTTTCTGTCTTTGAAGCACTTGTAAAATTCACATAAAAAGTGGTATCTACTTGATCTACCCATTCTTCAAATGACGATAAATCAAGATAAACGATATCCCCTTCCTTGAAACCATAATCATCCTCAGATATCCATTTT
Organism: Lachnospiraceae bacterium; assembly: GCA_045122835.1. GTDB lineage: Bacteria > Bacillota > Clostridia > Lachnospirales > Lachnospiraceae > JBGVMW01. The sequence goes on along the minus strand of JBGVIB010000047.1, from coordinate 66,744 downwards.
CCATATTCACTGCCTTCTGCAAGATAAATGGTCTTTCCGTCCCTTCCTCCTGCACTCCAAGAATTCCATTGCGTATTTTTTTTCATTTAATCTGTTAAATGTAATGTTAGTTGCACTTGATGGAATTGTGGCACTCCAAGTGTACTTTCCCATCTTAGTCATGTCGTAGGTCTTGTGATTATGGGTATTATCAACCAAAACTATGGCCGCAGAATCATTTCCAAGCCATTTTTCATTCGTTTTGTCAATAAGATAAATTGTTATATTTTCCTTTTCGTCTGCCTGAACTTTAATAGTCGTACCTGATAAGACCAGATTCAACACCATAATCAGGCATAAACATACACCTACTACCTTTTTCATTTTTCTCATGTGTTTCTCCTTTACTTTTGTTTTATAAAACAGTTACGTATTCATTCTATACCATGAAGTTATTAAAACTCAACCGTTTTAGAACAATTTTTCCCAAAATAAAACAGACTCACCATAAGCAAGTCCGTTATCACTTCATATTTCGCCCCTTATATATTTTACAAGAATTTATCTGTAATTTCTACGTTTTCATATCAATCCCTCTTGATTACTATCAAATACTTCACCAACGGATCTTAACTTCAAAATCCTAAACACTTTAAAAGCTTAACTTCTTCACAAGTTCATCCCTGTCATCTTCACTGAGTACACCGTTTCCTAACTGCACAGACACAGTATCATTCTCATAACGTGGAATCACATGCATGTGGAAATGGAATACAGTCTGTCCGGCTGCTTCCCCATTATTCTGCAGAATATTCAAACCATCACAATTCAATGCAGCCTGCATCTGGGTTCCTGCTCTTTTAGCAATCTTAATAATATGTGTTAAAGTATCTTCATCAATCTCATATACATTTGCATAATGCTGCTTTGGTAATATTAATGCATGACCTTTAGATGCAGGATTAATATCTAAAATCATTTTTACCTTTTCATCTTCATAAATGGTTGCAGATGGAATTTCTCCCTTTGCTATTTTACAAAAAATACAATTATCCATACTGATTTCCTCCAAAAACTTTTCTACATTTTTTCAGCTATTTTGACAAATAAGATTTATCAATCATAAATTATGATAGCACCAATACGCTTTTTTATGCAACCTATTTTTCACCTGAAACATAGCCTGCAAACAAGCTACCAACATTGTGCTTATATGTTTTGATTTGTCATGACAGATTAAGCACCCGGAACAGCCTCCATCTAACCCTGGCATAGTGTCGAAGTTTGTCTATCTCTTTTTCTTGCATAAATGATTCTTCTTTGTTACATTTTTAGTAACTATTCAGTACCCTCATAGGTTACCAATGTTATTATGAATTGCATTCATAATAACAGGCAAAAATCCATGCAGAATCACCTACGGTGATGGTTTTTGGCCTGCTACCACTACGTTTTCATACGGACTGTGCAGTTTGGCACCATACAAGCTTGTATTGTCCTGGTTCTGAATAGTTACATTCTTTCAACTTATCCTCTAAGTTTATCTAATTCAGCTTTCTTATCTGTGCTTCGCATTAAGGTTTCACCTATAAGAACACCATTCACATTGGCATTTTCAAGAACCTCGATATCCGACCGGTTCCTAATGCCACTCTCTGCCACAAACAAAATATCTGTTGGAACCAGCGCCCGCAAACGCTCACTATTGTGAATATCCACCTCAAAAGTTTTCAAGTTCCTGTTGTTGACGCCAAGCATTCTTGCACCAGCCCGGACTGCCATCTGTATTTCTGCTTCGTCATGGGTTTCCACCAAAGCAGACAGTCCTAATTCTTCACAAATTTCTATGTACTTTCTTAATTCTTCCTCCGACAACAAAGAACAAATGAGCAATATACAATCTGCATGTAAGGTTTTTGCCTGATAAATCTGGTATTCATCTACGGTAAAGTCTTTACGAAGCACTGGTATGGACACTTCTTTTTTGATTTCTGATAGATATTCATCTTTTCCTAAGAAATAATCTGGTTCTGTCAGAACAGAAATGCAATCCGCTCCTGCCCCTTCATATTCCTTTGCAATCTGCAAATATGGAAATTCTTCTGCAATCACACCTTTTGAGGGAGATGCTTTCTTTACTTCACAGATAAAATGAATGCCTGGTTTTTTTACCTGATTTTCAAATGCAAAGGGTCCTTTTGGCATAGACAAAGCCATTTCTTTCATTTTATCCGGTGGTATTTTTTTCTTATCCTTCTCCACTCGCAATCTGGTGGAAGCAGCCAATTTATCTAATATCATATATTACCTTCCTTATTCATATTGATTTGTCAGTCGAATAAATTCCTCTAATTTCTTCATTGCCTTTCCGCTGTCAATCATTTCTGCCGCCTGTTTTACGCCCTCTTCCATAGAAATACCTTTGGCGATATGGATCGCTGCACCTGCATTTAACAAAACATCCTCCCGCATAGGTCCCTGCTTGCCAGTTAAAATATCTCTTGTGATCTGTGCATTTTCCACAGGATTGCCACCTGTTAAATCTGCTTTCTGGCAACGGGTAAAACCAAACTGCTCCGGTTCAATCACGTATTTTGTTATCTCACCATTCTTTATTTCACAGCATGTAGTTGGTGCACTTAAAGAGATTTCATCAAGACCATCCTGGCCGAACACAACCATTCCTTTCTTAATCCCAAGTTTCACAAGCACTTTTGCCATTGGCTCTACCAAATCTTCGCTGTAAACACCTAACAACTGCATATTGGCACAAGCAGGATTGGTCAAAGGTCCTAAGATATTGAATATAGTACGTATCCCCAACTCTTTACGAACAGGAGCAACATATTTCATGGCACCATGATATTTCTGTGCAAACATAAAGCAAATTCCTGCTTCTTCTAATACTCTCTGCATATGCTCAGGTTCAATATCTATCTTAACTCCCAAGGCTTCTAACACATCTGCAGCACCCGATTTTGACGATACACTGCGATTACCATGTTTTGCCACTGGAATACCGGTTGCAGCAATTACAAAGGCCGATGTAGTTGATATATTAAAGCTGTTCGCCTCATCACCACCGGTACCGACAATCTCTAAGACATCCATATCATGGTGTAATTGTACTGCATGGCTTCGCATACCATACGCTGATGCAGATATTTCATCAATGGTTTCACCTTTTTGTCTCAGTGCAGTTAAATAAGAACTAATCAATATCTGGGATGTTTCACCACCCATAATCTCATTCATCACTGTTTCTGCTGTTTCATATGTTAAATCTTCACCATTTGCCAATTGATAAATCGCTTCCTTAATCATACTACCACACCTTCCTTTCTATACTTATACTAACTCTAAAAAATTTCTCATCATTACTGCACCCTCTGGTGTCATAACAGATTCCGGATGAAATTGCACTCCATATATATCATATTCCTTATGCTTTACTGCCATTACTTCTCCCGTATCATCCTTTGCAATTACTTCTAATTCCTCCGGAATGGAATTTTTATCTGCTGCCAGAGAATGATATCTTGCAACCTTTACTACATCCGGCAAACCTTTAAAAATTCCACTACCACTATTTATCTTAATCAAACTTTGCTTTCCATGCATCAGCTTGCCGGCATAGGTAATCCTTCCTCCAAAGGATTCACAAATTCCCTGATGTCCTAGACAAATACCAAATATTTTACATTTTCCTTTCATTGTCTGCACCACTTCCTCACAAATACCAGCTTCTGATGGTTTTCCAGGTCCTGGTGATAAGATAATATGTGTAGGAGCTAATTTTTCCACCTCTGCCACCGTCATTTCATCATTTCTGATTACTTTAATGTCCATTCCTTTTATTTCTTTACATAGTCCTCCTATCAACTGGACTACATTATAGGAAAAACTATCATAATTATCGATTAAAAGTATCATAATCCATTCACCTCACTTGCCCGCATAATTGCATCAATCACTGCACCTGCTTTATTTGCACATTCTTCATATTCATTTTCCGGAATACTGTCAGCCACAACCCCGGCTCCTGCCTGGACATATACCTTATCACCCTTTTTAACTGCAGTACGAATAGCAATGCAGACATCTAAATTGCCGGAAAAATCTAAATACCCAATAGCTCCTCCATAAATTCCTCTTGATACCGGTTCTAACTCATCAATAATCTCACAAGCCCGGAACTTTGGTGCTCCTGACAATGTTCCTGCCGGAAGCAGTGCAGCTATGGTATCGCAGCCATCTTTATCTTCAGCAATTTTTCCATATACAGTAGAAGCAATATGCATTACTTTCGAGAAGCGATGAATACTCATGTAATCTTCCACTTCTACCGTGCCGTATTTAGCAACTCTTCCAATATCATTTCTTGCCAAATCAACCAGCATATTATGCTCTGCCAACTCTTTTTCATCAGCAAGAAGTTCTACTTCTAATGCGTCATCTTCTGCCTTTGTAGCACCGCGCTTTCTTGTTCCTGCCACTGGAAATGTAGTTAATTTACCATCTACTAGCTTCACCATCGTTTCTGGAGAAGCACCACATATCTGTACATCATCGCTTTGTATGAAATACATGTACGGCGACGGATTGGTTGTTCGCAAAATCCGGTACGCATTAAGAAGACTGCTGTGATAATCTGCTTCAAATCGTCTTGAAATAACTCCCTGGAAAATATCGCCCTCTCTTATATATTCTTTTGTTTTTTTCACCATTTCACAGTAACGTTCTTTTGACATATTGCAAGTAAATACCGGTGCTTCCTCTGCTTCTGTCTTTGGCAGTGGTGTGGTATCCATTATCATGCGAAGTATTTTATCAATTTCTAATTCTGTAGCATGATATCCTTCCTCTCCATCTTCTCCATTCATATTTACTACAACGCTAATTTTCTGCTTCAGGTTATCATAAACAATAACTTTATCAAACAACATCAAGTCAAAATCGTAAAAATCATTTTTCTTCATATGAAGTTTCGGTTCAGCATAACCAAACATTTCATATGAAAAGTAGCCTACAAACCCACCAGTAAAAGGAGGCATTCCCTCTATCTTTGGCGTCTTGTACTCTGCTAACAATTCCCGCAACACCTGCATCGGTTGACCGGTAATCTGTTTTTTTATACTTCCACTTTTCAATGTTACTACGCCATCTTTACAAACGGCTCGTAACAACGGGTCAAATCCTAAGAAGGAATATCTTCCCTGTGTCCCATGCTCCACACTCTCTAACAGATAGTAATTTTTACTGACTTTGGCTACTTTTCGTAACAATTGAATTGGTGTTATTACATCTGCATAAATCTCCTTACAGATTGGTATCATATTGTACGATTGGTTTAATGCTTTCACTTGTTCTAATGTTGGTGTAATCATATTCCATTCTCCTTTTCAATAAAATTTACACATTGGCATGGTTTTTCTGTAGAACAAAGCGTGCAAGCACGCTCTAGTATATAAAAAAAACTCCTGCCCCATAGAAATTAATTCTATGGGACAAGAGTTATATAATCTGCTCCTGCGGTACCACCCAAATTGATACATAGTATCCACTCTGTAAACACACCATCATGTGCCTCCCGTTGATAACGGATGGGATTCCCGTCAGCTCCTACTAATGTTCAGGCTGCCCTCACAAGTCCATTCAACTGTTTCTGTGTAAAAACACCACTATCGCAATCTCACCACCTGCGACTCTCTGTAAGCTTTTTCCACAATCTACTTCTCTTGCTCACTGGTTTATTTATTAATTGTTTGTAGTCTACCACTCTGAATTTATGCTGTCAACTATTTTTTATAACATTTTTTCTAAGGTTTCACGAATTGCTTTGATGAAATTCTCACTGTTTAATACAGTAACATTTTCAAGTGTAGTAATTAACGCTAAGTCCTTTGTCATTTTTCCTGCTTCGATTGTGTCTACAGTTGCTTTCTCTAACTTATCAGCAAATGCCATTAATTCTGCGTTACCATCTAACTCACCACGTTTTCTAAGAGCACCTGTCCATGCAAAGATAGTTGCTACGGAGTTTGTAGAAGTTTCTTCTCCCTTTAAATGCTTGTAGTAATGTCTCTGAACAGTACCATGAGCGGCTTCATACTCATAGTATCCCTGTGGAGATACTAATACAGATGTCATCATAGCAAGGGAACCAAATGCAGTTGCCACCATATCAGACATAACATCACCATCATAGTTCTTACAAGCCCAGATGTAACCACCTTCTGAACGGATGACACGTGCTACCGCGTCATCAATCAAAGTATAGAAATATTCAATACCCGCAGCCTTGAACTTCTCGTCATATTCTGCATCATAAATCTCCTGGAAAATATCCTTAAATGTATGGTCATACTTCTTAGAAATCGTATCCTTTGTAGCAAACCACAAATCCTGCTTGGTATCTAACGCATAATTAAAGCAGCTTCTTGCAAAGCTTTCGATAGAAGCATCTAAGTTGTGCATGCCCTGTACGATGCCGGCACCTGTAAAGTTATGGATTAATTCTCTTGTCTCTGTTCCATCTTCTGCTGTGTAAACGATTTCTGCCTTACCAGCTCCAGGAATCTTCATTTCGCTTCCCTTATAAACATCACCATATGCATGTCTTGCAATTGTAATAGGTTTCTTCCATGTCTTAACAGTTGGCTCAATGCCCTTTACTACGATTGGTGCACGGAAAACGGTTCCGTCTAAGATAGCACGGATTGTTCCGTTTGGACTCTTCCACATTTCTTTTAAGTTATACTCTGTCATACGTGCAGCATTTGGAGTAATGGTTGCACATTTTACAGCTACACCATACTTCTTTGTTGCTTCTGCTGAATCTACAGTTACCTGATCATTTGTCTCATTACGATACTCTAACCCTAAGTCATAATACTCTGTATTCAAATCAATAAATGGATATAACAATTCATCCTTAATCATCTTCCAGAGAATTCTGGTCATCTCATCTCCGTCCATTTCAACTAACGGTGTAGTCATTTTGATTTTTTCCATAAGTGTCCTCCATTCTTCCGCTTACACGGTTGTATCATTATGCTTTTTTTGCTAAAACTATTGTAAACATCATTCCGCTGACTGTCAATATCTACAACAAAATTTTATTTTAAAAGACGTTCTATATCAAGCATTCCCCATCCCTGCTGATTCGATGGCAATCCCAGATCTATGGCACAATTCATCAACCTGCGCTTTACCTCCTTAGGGGTTAATTTCGGTTCTTTCTCCAACAATAATGCAACTGCACCACTTACAATAGGTGCCGCCATTGATGTACCACTTTTAGCGGAATAATACCGGTTATTGTTTGAACAACTTACAATTGCATCTGCGGGTGCAACAATTTCCGGTTTCATTACACATTGTATCGTAGGTCCCCTCCCAGCATAAAAAATTTGTTTCTTTTTTCTCCCCACTCCAATGGCGTCTTTTGAAGATCCTACTGTAATAACTTTAGGGCTATTACCCGGCACCGTCACAGAACACTCTGCCGGTCCGTTATTTCCCGCAGCCGCTACAACCACAATCCCTAAATTCCATGCTTCTTCCACCTTTTCCTGTAATTGAATACTTTCCTTTCCATCTAAATCATCAGAACCACCTACTGACAAATTAAGAATCCTTATCTGATAGCGATTTTTATTACGAATAACCCAATCAATTCCCTTTAGCATAGTTTCAATGTCCCCATTTCCAAATTTATCAAGGACTTTTAGCATTATCAGCCGACTTTCTGGCGCTATTCCCTGATAGCGTCCCCTTGACATTTTACCTGTACCACAAATAATGCCAGAGACATGAGAACCATGAGAATTGTCATCATATGGCTTTTTATTATGCTTCACTAAATCATTAAAGAATAATAATCTATCATATAAATCAGGATGCCCTCCCCACACTCCTGAATCTAGAACTGCAACGGTAATATTTTTCCCTGTCAGATTATGTTGTTTCGCATACTCTGCATGGAGTTGTTTTCGAACTGCTTCCATTATGTTTCCACTCCCGAACTATCTTACCTCTTATTATATGCATATATAGCTTGTTCGGCAAAAATAGAACGTTCATAGTTACCTTTCATCATAATAAAAAGAAGAAGCTACAAAATGCAGCTTCTTCTTTTTATTCTACCAATAAATTATTCACATATGAAATCTTTTAACAAATCGATAGCTTTTTGTGCGCCTTCATCCTCATCATGAATTACTAATTTCACTTGCTTAGTTAAATCCATGCTGTAAAGTCCCAGAATTGACTTTGCATCTACGCAAAATCTTCCCTGCTCAACATCTAAATCACAGGCAAGCTGGCAAGCTAATCTGTTGAAAGCCTTAATGGAATCTGTATCCGGTAATTGAATCATTACTTCTGCCATGGCAAATATCCTCTCCTTTAATGTAGTCAGTTTGATGATAAATATCTTTCTGCTTGTCACAGTATAACACAGATATTTCAAATAAGCAAAAAAAATTTTTGAAAAATAGGAAATATATCCAAGCACTCTCCATATTATGAAGTATAACCTTAATAAAACATGGAGGCTCAAAATTATGAGTGATCTCGCTGCAACAAACTGCGGCTGCGGCTGCGAAGGAAACAATGGATGTGGAAATATTATCTGGATTATTCTTTTACTCTGCTGCTGTGGCGGCGGTTGTAACGGTTCCGGCATCGGCGGAAGCTGTGGCTGTGATGGAAACAACGGCTGTGGAAGCATCATCTGGATTATCCTTTTACTCTGCTGCTGCGGTGGCGGAAACCATGGTGGTTCTTTCTGCTAATACCAGATACTGACTAACAAGTCAACAACAGGCTGCTACAGAATTCTGTAGCAGCCCTTTATTTTTTGGATTCAACCTCAGTTTTTACCAGTTCCGGCAGTGCATTTTCTCTTTCTTCCAATTGCCGGCGAATACATTCTTCATCAATCTCATAAATAGAACTTTCATCTTCAATCAATCTCATATTTAATCCCATATTTATTTCCTTTCCTGCCTTTAGATTGCTATTCATAGTTTTTTAAATTACTACATATATATGCATTAAGACGGTTTCTGTTAATTGTAGAAAATAAATATTTTCGTAACTATTCAGTTCCCTCATAGGTTACCAATGTTATTATGAATTACATTCATAATAACAGGCCAAAATCCATGCAGAATCACCTACGGTGATGGATTTTGGCCTGCTGCCACTACGTTTTCATACGGACTGTGCAGTTCAGCACAGTCCTGTTCTGAATAGTTACATATTTTCATTGTTTTCCCTATTCAGACACCCAAATACTATAAAAGGAGCTGCGTATGAGATTCCCTACTTCATTTCAATTAAATTCCCATGCATTAGAGCTGCTCTCAGCAGCTATGCCGTACACAAGTCCCAATATGCAGGGCATGGTTTCCTTTCTCATTAAATATAAAGAGTTGCAGGATACTATGCACTACATCCGTCATCCACCAACCATGAAAGCCTGCTCGTTTGAAGGAGGGAAAGATAATTTACTGCCCCTACTGACAAACATTCGCCCTGTGTGCAATCCTGCGGAGCGACAAACAATTGATACTCTGATTCATTTCATACAATCCATGGAAATGATTAATAAATATCAAGATATTATGAACAGCGACAGCCAATCTCCTATGGATGCCATTAAAAATATGTTGCCGCCGGAACAACAATCTATGATAGACATGTACTCTATGATGTTTGAACAGATGAATTCAGAAAATAACAATTAAAACTATCAATTCAGAAAGTTGGAGGTAATAAATGAAAGATTGGAAAAATGATCCTCGTATTGCAAATATGGACAAAAAGAAATTATCCATTTTAGAGACGCTCACTGCTAATATACAGGGACAATCACCAAAAGAATTATTCCCAATGATAATGGCTGCAATACAGGCTGCCAAAAAGCAAGGACTATCTTTTACAGAGGATGAAACATCTTTATTAATTGAAATCCTCAAAGAACAACAAACACCTGCCGAAGCGGAGAAAACAGAAAAAATGCTGAAACTGTTTCGTTTCGGAAAAAAATAAAACCGTTTCAGCATTTTAATTTGCTTTTAAACTTTTAAATATTAAAGAATTCAATATCTTTCTGTAAAATATCGGCAATGCTCTTTAACTCCTTTGCAGCATCTGCCAGTTCAATAACTGTTGAATTTAGTTCTTCCGCAGAAGCGTTTGTTTCTTCTGTGGAAGCAGCATTTTCTTCTGATACTGCAGAAAGATTAGCTACTACGTCTACTATACTAGCTCTGGATTCATCAAGCGTTTGCGTACGATTACTAATACCATCAATTGCTTTTAAAGAAGTTGTAATACCATTGCTCACATCCAGGAACTTATCTCTGGTTTGCTCTAATTTATCCTGTTGTTCCGCAACAATCTGTAACACCTCATCCATTGTCGCTACTGTTCTTCTAGAATCCTCCAGTAAAACAGTGATGATATCTTCAATTCTAGAAGCCGATTCATTAGATTGCTCTGCCAGCTTCTGAATTTGATTTGCTACTACCGCAAATCCTTTGCCTGCTTCACCAGCTCTAGCTGCTTCAATAGATGCATTCAAAGACAATAAATTGGTTTCCTCTGCAATAGAACTGATAAAATTTACAGCCTGGCGAATCTGTTGTGCAGAATCATTTGTTGTCTTTGTTTGCTCTGCAATACGATTTATTGCTTCAATTGTTTTATCATTCGATGCGTTTAACTCTCCTATAATATGTGCAGCCTCATTACCTGCCGCATCCATTTGCTTCGCATTTCGCGTCAAGCCAGATACATCTCCAACAATATGCTTGATCATTTCACCTATTTTCTCAATGCTTTCAGTTGCTGTTTCTGTTTCGTCAGCAAGCATACTTGCACCCTTAGCAATTTCTTCAATGGCATATGTCAATTCTTCTGTGTTATGTCTTGTTGTATTTGTTGTGGATTCTAATGCTAAAGAAGCTTTTGATAAGCGACCAACTGCATTCTGTATATTACCTATGATTCCCTTAAGTTCTTCTCTCAGCTTCTCAACGTATCGGAATATTTCTCCGATTTCATCTTGTCTTGTCATACGTTTCATATTAGAAGGTATTGTCAAATCACCTTTTGATACTTTTTCTAATACTATCATAGAGTTGTTTAATGATTTAACCATTCTTTGTCCAATCACGATAGAAACAACTACTGCAATTACCATAACAACAATTGCTACCATAAAGATTTTAACAGTTTCGCTGTATACCAGATTGTGAACAGACTCACTCTTAATACCACAGAACATCATACCTTTTGCATTCCCTGTAGATTCTACTAATGGAATGTAGGCGCCATAATAATGTTCTCCATCAATAACAATATCATTACCGAAATAATCTTCTCCATTAGTAACAACAGTCTCTACAAGTTCTGCACTCACTGTCGTTCCGGTTATTCGTTCTCCTGATGCATTCTCCACAGTTGTCGCTACTCTGGTATCATTGAAAATAATTGTACAATCAATCCCTGTACGCTCCTTAAAGCTATCAATCATTGTAGTATTTCCAGTGATTTTTGTCATACCCTTATATACATCTCCATTAGGACTCTGAAGATAACTTCCGGTAATACCCTCACTGTACATTTTTTCCAGAGCAATTGCTGAATTGGTCAATTCTTCTTCCACTCTGTTCTCTAACGAATTAGTCAAAATATTATTAGAATACGCAGCAAGTATAATGCCTAATGCAAGCACAGGAATAATCGACATTGCAAGAATTTTAACAATTAATCCTGCATTTTTTTTCTTTTTATTTCTATTTTTTTGTTCTTTCTTATTTATGTTCTTATCTTTTTTTATTTTTGTCGTTTTGCCTTTTGTTACTTTATCTTTTTCACGAGATGCTTTTTCCTTTGTTTTAGCCTTCTCTTTAACCCTTGACTTTTTTGTTTCCTTCTGTTTTAACATAGGACCCCCTCCTCAAACCTTTGTGTAATTTTAACACTGATTTTCCCCCCATTGTGTCATAGTTTATAAAAATTATACAATTTTCGCACAAAAAAGTCAATAGCTTATTATATATAGGTTAATTTAGACATTTTTTCTGACTCATTGACAACATTCCGTCATATATCCTGCCATTCTCCATATCAAGGGTGATGCTTGTCCCCTCTGCTATAACTTTTTCATTTACACATATACTGTCAGCATTATTTTGTAACCGGAATGCTGTGATACACCGTTTTCCTGCCCCTAATGCAAGGCTGGCAGCATGGGAAGTAACACCACCAGAAGCCGAAACAATACCATCTGCCTTAAAAAAAGCCTCCATATGCTCAATTGATAAATCTTCGCATATGTATATTACGTTTTCCCCTGCTTCCTTCCATTTATTTACATCTTCTAGTGTATAAGCTACTCTGCCATAAATATCTCCAATCCCAAGGGGTATCCCTTCACCGAGCAACTTATAATTTTCTTTATTAATGCATTTTGAATACCCCAGAGGCATTTCTTTTTCACACGTTGATTTACTATCATTGTTCCACATCATCTGGGCATACTGGCTGCATCTTGCCTTTCTGGTCTGTAAGATGTAAAGTTTCCCATCCTCAATGGTAAATTCTATTTCCTGTACACTTTGATAATGATTTTCAAGAAGTTTTGCATAGCGCGTAAGTTCTTCGTACTGCGCTGGAAATTGCTTTTTCATTTCCGGCAATCCATAAGGTATGGTTTTGCCACCAACAAGCTGCTCCCCTTGTGCCACAAAAAGAAACTCGCCAAATAATTCATTTTTCCCACTAGATGGATTTCTTGTACAACAAACGCCTGTACCAGACATTACTGATTCCATCCCATTTACCATCTGTTGAATGATTACCGCTGTTCCATAATCTTCCGGAACAGCAGATTGCTCACGAAACATTTTTGCTCTCTCACTGTCCCATGATTGCAGCACTTTTTCAATACAAACAGCCAGTTCTTCTCTATTTGTGATATTACAATATGTAGCCAGAACCCCCGGCATGGATACTGCTGCACCAGAACGAACCGACAATATCAGACAATTATCTGATCCAGATAATCTTTTTCCTGTTCTTTCTTCTAATTGCTGCAGTTCTCTGTCTATCTCAGCAAATGCTTGTTTTAATATTTCCTTTCTGTATTCTTTCGATCTTCTAAAATAATTTTGGCATAAGGAAGTATTTATCACGAAACCATCCGGAACTGGTATACCCATTCGATACATATCAGCAATCCCATAACCTTTCAGACCAATTTCAAAGGCAGTCTTACCCCATGCATTTTTAAAAGCAACACAATATTTCTCATCGTTTTTCATAATTCCTCTCAATCTGCCGTTTCTGCGGCTTTACAATCAAATGGAACATTATCCCATCTCTTTTCATCAATTTCATATTACAATATGTTACTGTAATCTTTCTTTTTCAACAAGAGGAAAATTGTCGAAAAAATCTAAAATATTTCCCGTTTTCTCGACAAAAGAGCTGTCACACCACGAAAAACAATCCAGGCAATAGCATAATCGTTTCTAAAAATTTGCTATAGCCTGGATTGTTCTATTTTAACATAACAGCTCCATACTGTTCATTTTCAACTATTTACTTTCTTCCGTTACCTCAATCTTACGGATTTCCTTTGTGCGGATTTCCTTACAGATCGCATCAATAAAGTCTGCTAATGGTTTCTGTCCTTCATCACCTAAGAAACGGCTTCTTACAGAAACAACGCCTTCTTCCTCTTCCTTCTGGCCAACTACTAACATATATGGTACTTTATTCAGACGTGCTTCACGAATCTTGTAACCAATTTTCTCAGAGCGGTTGTCTGTTGTTGCTAAAATACCGTTTGCTTTTAGTTCTGCTTCAACTTTTGCTGCATAATCGCTGTACTTCTCAGAAATTGGAAGTACGCGAACCTGCTCCGGACATAACCAGGTTGGGAACATTCCGGCATATTTTTCAATTAACCATGCCAATGTTCTCTCATAACATCCCATACTGGTTCTGTGAATGATATATGGACGTACTTTTTCACCATTCTGATCTACATAATACATATCAAACTGTTCTGCTAATAACGCATCCCACTGTATGGTAATAATCGTATCTTCCTTACCATATACATTCTTCGCCTGAATATCTACCTTAGGTCCATAGAAAGCAGCTTCTCCTACTGCCTCTGTAAATGGAATTCCCAGTTCATTTAATACATCGCGGATTCTCTGCTCTGTTTCATTCCATACTTCTGCGGAACCAATGTATTTCTCTGAATCTTCCGGATCCCATTTTGACAAGCGGTATGTCACATCTTCCTCTACACCTAATGTTCTCATACAATATCTTGCCAGATCAAGACAGCCTTTAAATTCTTCATCCATCTGGTCCGGTCTTACAATCAGATGTCCTTCTGAAATCGTAAACTGACGTACTCTGGTCAAACCATGCATTTCACCGGAATCCTCCTGACGGAACAAAGTAGATGTCTCACCGTAGCGAATTGGCAAATCCCGGTAGGATTTCTGACTTGCTTTATAGACATAGTACTGGAATGGACATGTCATCGGACGAAGCGCAAATACTTCCTTGTCTTTCTCCTCATCACCCATAACAAACATGCCATCCTTGTAATGATCCCAGTGTCCGGAAATCTTATATAAATCGCTCTTAGCCATTAATGGTGTCTTTGTTCTAACATAGCCTCTCTTTTCTTCTTCGTCTTCAATCCATCTCTGCAAGGTCTGAATCATCTTTGCACCCTTTGGCATCAGAAGTGGTAAGCCCTGTCCAATTACATCAACTGTTGTGAATAATTCCATTTCACGGCCTAATTTGTTATGGTCACGCTTTTTGATGTCTTCTAAGTACGCTAAATATTCTTCTAGTTCTTCTTTCTTTGTGTATGCAGTACCATAAATACGAGATAACATTTTATTCTTTTCATTACCTCTCCAGTAAGCACCTGAAGAAGAAATTAATTTAAATGCCTTAATTGGCTTTGTTGACATTAAGTGTGGGCCTGCACAAAGGTCAGTAAATTCGCCCTGGCTGTAGAAAGAAATCTCTGCATCTTCCGGTAAATCCTGAATCAGCTCTACTTTGTATGGTTCGCCCTTTTCTTCCATGAACTTAATAGCTTCTTCTCTTTTTAGGGTGAAACGTTCAATGGCCTTTCCTTCCTTGATAATCTTCTTCATTTCTTTTTCAATAGCGTCTAAATCTTCCCTTGTAAAGGATTCACTATCGAAATCATAATAAAATCCTGTATCAATAGACGGTCCAATTGCAAGCTTTGCATCCGGGCGAATACGCTTTACCGCCTCTGCTAATACATGGGAAGCAGTATGACGGTACGCTGCCAAACCTGCCGGATCATTTGCTGTTAAAATATTTAGATTACAATCTGTATCAATTACTGTTCGTAAATCTACTACCTCGCCATTTACTTCTCCGGCACATGCCACACGTGCTAATCCTTCGCTGATGTCCTTTGCAATGTCAATCACTGAAATGGACTGTGCGTATTCCTTAACGGAACCATCTTTTAATGTAACTTTCATGTTCTTACTTCCTTTCGTTTGGTTAAAGTGAATAAAAAAATCCCTAATTGCAATCACTTACAATTAGGGACGAATTATCAAATCCGTGGTTCCACCCACATTCATTCTCATATAACAATAGCTACATGAAAACCTCAAAGATGATAACGGTATCAAACCGGACTGTATTAAAGCCGCTCCGAGATGGTCTTCCATATAATTCCTAACAGGATGCTTCCACCGTGAACAGAATCGTTCCTGCATCCCTCTCTGTGAAATTCCTTACATGTACTATTCTCTTCCACGCATTTTTCTTATTACACTATAAAAATATACTCCAGATTTTAATTTCTGTCAAGTGCTCTTTTTATTCCTCGTAAACATCAATTGCAAACAAATCATCACCAGCTTTAATGTCTCCTTCATGCAACAGGCGGATTTTCTGATTATCCTCCAATTCAGTACAGAGAATCGGTGTTACTACTGATGGTGCATGCTCTTTCAGATATGAAATGTCAATCTTCATCAGCACATCACCTTTTTTCACTTCCTGTCCGTCATCAACAAGAACTTCAAAGCCTTTTCCTTCTAATCTTACGGTATCAATTCCTACATGGATTAGCATTGCAATTCCGCTCTTTGTCTGGAATCCCAGAGCATGCTTAGTTGGGAATACAAAGGTAACTTCGCCATCTGCAGGAGCTTTTATCTCAGCTGCCTTTGGCTCTACCGCAGCGCCGTCTCCCATCATTTTTCCTGCAAATCCTTCATCCGGAACCTTGGAAAGATCCATGGCTTCACCGGTAATCGGGCTGCCAATTATAATGGTGTCTGCTACTTTTTTGCCTACAGGCTTTACAGCCTCTTCTTTCTTCTCTTCTGCAGACGCTGTCTGAGTATATTCCTCATTCGGAGCAGTCTCTAAATAATCTTCTAAATTGGACTTAATTACAGTTACCTTTGGTCCATAAATAATCTGAACACCATTACCTTTATGAACCACACCGGAGGCACCGGATGCTTTTAATAAATCATCCTGTACTAACTCTGATTTGTATACAGTACAACGAAGTCTGGTTGCACAGCAGTCTACGTCTGAAATATTTTTCTTACCACCTAAACCATGGCAGATCATCTTTGATATTTCATCGGCTGCACCAGCGACCCCGTCGCTACCGTTTTTCTTTGCTTCAAAATCACTTCTCTTATAAAGTTTCACTTCACTGCTGTCATCACGACCAGGTGTCTTCCAGTCAAACTTCTTAATCAGGAAGCTGAATAGGAAATAATAAACTACAAAGTACGCAATACCTACCAGTGGAACCATAACCCAGTTTGTCTTACCATTACCTTGTAAAATACCAAACAGGAATAAATCAATCACACCACCTGAGAAGGTCATACCAACGCCAACATTTAAAATATGCATCAGCATATACGCAGCTCCGGCAAATACACAGTGAACAATGTACAAAGCAGGTGCTACAAAAAGGAATGTAAATTCAAGTGGCTCTGTAATACCGGTAAGCATAGAAGTAAGGGCTGCTGAAAGGAGAAGTCCAGATACTTCTTTCTTCTTTTCCGGCTTTGCTGTCTGATACATAGCTAACGCTGCACCCGGCAGACCAAAAATCATCAGAGGGAATTTACCGGACATAAATCTGGTTGCTGATACTGCAAAATGATCTACAGATGGATCTGCTAACTGTGCAAAGAAAATATTTTGTGCACCTTCCACAACCTGTCCTGCTACCTCTAAAGTACCACCAAGACCTGTCTGCCAGAACGGAAGATAGAATACATGATGCAGACCAAATGGAATCAAGGCTCTTTCTAAGAAACCATATACCCATGTTCCGGCATAACCAGATTTTAATACCAGATCACCTAAGCTGTAAATCACTCCCTGAACCGGTGGCCATACAAAGAACATTAATATACCAACGCATACATATACTAATGCACTAATGATTGGTACGAATCGTGTACCACCAAAGAATGACAACATCTGTGGCAGTTCAATCTTATAGAACCGGTTATGAAGTGCTGCAACACCTAATCCTACAATCATACCGCCGAATACACCCATCTGTAAGGATTCAATACCAACTACAGATGTAGTAGCACCCTCTAACAATGCCTCTGCACCGCCATTTAATGAAATCATGGCACTGATAGATGCATGCATAATAAAGAATGCAACCACAGCTGACAATGCAGCAACTTCTTTTTCCTTCTTTGCCATACCAATGGCAACACCCATGGCAAATAAAATCGGTAAATTATCAAATACAACATTACCTGCATTTTTCATAACCGTAAAGATGGCATATAAAATTGTCCCTGGTCCCATTAACCCTAACAAGTTATAGGTTTCTAGCATGGTTTCATTTGTTAAGGAGCCACCTAAACCTAAAAGAAGACCAGCAACCGGAAGAATTGCAATTGGGAGCATAAAGGATCTTCCTACCCTCTGTAACACTCCAAAAATTTTATCCTTCATAGTTTCCTTTCCTTTCATAAAAATATATGTTTTCCTTACCATATACTTTCTATATCGTTTTTGCTTTTAAAATCTTATTTTTTTGACAAATCAAGACTTCTCACCTTTTCTCTCACAGGAAGAATAAATGTAGGTGAAACCGATAATTCATCTACACCCATGCGAAGAAACTCTTCTGTTAATGTGATGTCAGCACCTAATTCTCCACAAATACCAACCCATGCACCACCTTTATGTCCATTCTCAATTGTCATCTGAATCAGACGTAACACGGCAGGATGGTGTGAATTGTAAAATGCATCCAGCTTTGGATTCTGCCTGTCAATGGCAAGGGTATATTGTGTTAAATCATTAGTACCTATACTGAAGAAATCAACTTCTTTTGCCAGTTCTTCACTGATCATAACAGCTGCCGGTGTTTCAATCATTACACCAACTTCTACTTCTTTGTATGGAATTCCTTCTGCTGTAAGTTCTTCCTTTGCTTCTGCTAACACTTCCTTTGCCTGTCTTACTTCGTCAAGCGAAATAATCATTGGAAACATAATGGAAATATTTCCAAATGCACTGGCACGAAGCAATGCCCGAAGCTGTGTCTTAAATATTTCTTTCTGCGTCAGGCAGATACGGATGGCTCGATATCCCATAGCAGGATTCTCTTCTTTATCAAGATTAAAATAATCCACCTGCTTGTCAGCTCCAATATCAAGGGTTCGGATAATCACTTTTTTGCCTGCCATATTTTCTGCTACAGTCTTATACGCCAGAAACTGTTCGTTTTCAGTAGGAAATGTATCGGATTCCAGATACAAAAACTCGCTTCGGAATAAGCCAACACCTTCTGCTCCATTAAGCAAGGCCGCACCGGCGTCTGAAACACTTCCAATATTGGCATACAGATGTATTTTTTGACCATCTTTGGTAACGGTTTCCTGATTCTTTAATTCCTTTAACAACTCCTGTCTTCTGGAATCTTCTTCTACTTTTTTCTTAGCTTCTGTTAAAACTGTTTCATCCGGGTCAATGGTTACTGTTCCGGCGTAACCATCCAGTACAGCCAGTTTTCCATGCCATTCCTTTTTGATATCCACATTTATCAATGCTGGTATATTCATAGTTCTGGCAAGAATTGCCGTATGGGAATTAGAAGAACCGAAACGTGTCACAAAGCCTAACAGTTTCGTTTTATCCATCTGTACAGTCTCACTAGGTGCCAAATCATCTGCTACTAAAATCACCGGTTCAGAAACCCCGGACATATCACTATTGTTACCAGTAAGCACATTTACAATACGCTCTGAAATATCTTTTACGTCCGCAGCTCTGGCTTTCATGTAATCATCATCCATTTCCCCGAACATAGCAGAAAAATTATCTCCCGTCTTTGCAACTGCATATTCTGCAGTCAGTTCCTGTACACGTATAATATTATAGATAGACTCGCAATAATCCTCATCATCTAACATCATCATGTGTACTTCAAAAATAGCAGCTTCTGCTTCTCCCACTTCTTTCTGGGCTTTTTCAAAAAGCACTTGAAGCTGTCTTTGGGCTTCATTCTTTGCTTCCTCAAAGCGCTTTACTTCCGCTTCCACATCGGAAACCTTTTCTCTTTTTACAACAGCCTGATTTTTTTCATAGAAAAAGATTTTTCCAATGGTAACTTTACGAAAAATTGATTTACCAGTATACTGCTCCATAAGTCATTCCCCTTTTCTATAGATTATTCTGTAAAAAAGCCTCCATTGCAGCACAAGCTGTTTCTTCATCAGCACCATCTACTGTGATTTCAATTTCATCTCCCTGCTTTACTCCTAAGCTCATAAGCTTCATAAGCTGGCTGGCTGAAGCTGACTTATCACCTTTGGTAATTGTGATGGTACTCTCATACTGCTTTGCTTCTTTTGCTAATAAACCTGCTGGTCTTGCGTGAATTCCTAATTCGTCCTTAATTACGTACTTAAATGCTTTCATGTGAAATCCTCCTTTAATATGTTTGATATTTTTTCTTCTACTTCCTGTAACGACATAAGATTCTGTATTCCTATTACTGGAATACCTTTTTCCTGTATATAGGATAATGTGTGCACAAAATGCACAGAACATACTATCATATTACAGGAAGCTTCATATGCTTCCACTTCGGAAAGCATACAATGGTTGATACATTCCACTTTTATCCCCAGATCCTTAAATGCCTTTTCTAAAGACATTATTAAAATCTGACCAGAAGCTATCCCATTTGCACAGCAAACTAAAACACGCCAGCCATCCTTACCATGCATTTTCTTCAACTTAACCCCCCCATTTTTTTAGTAGATTCTTTAAATCCTGTTCACATGCAAGATGTTCCAACTCTTTTACAAACGCCTGATCCATAAGCAACTCCACCAAACTCCCTAAGTTCTCAATATGCTTTTCAGCGTCGCAGCAAGCAAGAGTAAAAAAGTTCTGTACATAGTTTTTGTTTTGATTGCTATCCACAAAACAAACAGGTTTTTTTAATTTCAAGAAGCTGACTGCTGTCTTCTTTACGCTGTCTGTGCATTTCTGTGCATGAGGGATTGCTACATTGGGCATTATGATAATATAAGGACCATACTGTTCTACTGCCCGTATAATCTCCTCCTTATATTTCGCTGTCACACTGCCATCTGCTTCTAAAGGTTCACAGCTCATACGAACTGCATCTCTCCAGTCTTTTGCTTCCTCCATAAATTTATAATGTTTGCATTGAATCAGTTCTTCCAGCAACATAATGTCCTTTCCTGTGCACCATCTATGTTTTTATTATACTATTTCCACCCTAAAATGGAAGTACAAGAAACGTTCATAGTTTGTGCAATTTATTGTATTTCATATATGATTTGCTCTATATAATGGTACACATCCTCTATTGAATGAAATCCAGCTAATTCATTTACCCTTTCATGAATAGAAAATATTGCCATAATATCTTTTAATATATTCAGATGACTTTCCTGATCAATCACAGATAAAGTAATGATTACAGATGCCTGCTGTTCGTCCGGAAAACAGACAGGATTCTTAAAAATAGTCATAGCAACATCCAGTTGATTAGCTCCATCTTCTGGTCTGCCATGGGCAAGCAACAGTCCCGGCACAACAAACATATATGTTCCATATTGCTTTGTCTGGCTGATAACCTGCTCTACATAATTTTCTGTAATACTCCCTTTTTTAAGCAGCACATTCCCAGCTTCTCTTACAGATTCCTCCCAGGTAAAAGAATCCTGCAATATTCGAATACTGTCTTTTGTCAGATAATACAACAGTCCTTTAACAGCCAACATAACAGGGGCTGACACTGGCTCTGGACTTCCTTGAAAAAATTTAATCAAATCCAGTTTCAAACTGGCATAATCTTTTTTGTCTACATATTTTTTCACCACATCAAACAAAGCCAGACTCTCACTCGTTTCCTGATTATGTTCAACCAGGCTATGACTTAAAATATTCTTTCTGTCAAAATCTGTAAGAATCGGATGCACCTGTATCACCGGCACATCGCAGGTTAATTTTACAGAAGAAATTACAAGGTCACAAAAACCTGTTAAATTTTGAGCCTCTGCTGCAGGAATAATGTCCATTACGTTAGCGTAAGGCAACAATTTCTGTACTTCTCGCCTCAGCATATTACTGGTAGACATCCCATTGGCACATACAATTAATATTTTTAATTGTCGGTTTACCTGCTTTGCAATTTTTAAATGGGAACCAAAATGCAATGTCAAATAAGCCACCTCTGTGTCAGGCACCGGAATTCCAATAATCTGCTCTAAATATTTGCAGGAAATTTTTGTCATATCAAAAAGATAGCGATATTCTCTGCGCACATCTTCACACATTGGATTTCCTATTTGTATACCATATTGATATCTATATAGTGATGTACTGATATGTGTAAAAAGCCCTCTCTCTAATTCTTCTTTTTCTTCAAACACAACACAGGCAATCCGTTCAAATTCAGCCACCAATCCCTTCACAATTTCATATACAGACTGGTCTGCCTGGTCATCAAAAAAACGTTCTGTCAAAACTGCCACTCTGGAGCCTAGCAAATGCATGCAAAGATATATTTTTTCCATTTCATTTAAATCAGAAAAATATCTCTCCACCAGCCCAAACTCTTTTGTCCGCAAAATTTCTTCTTTTCGAAGTCCTGGAAAATACAGCACTCCGTCATTCTTGCACATTAATGGCAACAACGCTGCTAAAGAGGTTAATACACCTTCCACATATTTTGTATTTAATTCCTTTTCTATAATCTGCAGCTTTTGTAAGTTTTTCTTTAATTCTTCCCGATTAATAAATGTAATCACTCCACTTTTGTACAGAGGAAGTAGTTCGCTAAAATACGCAAAAAACAATGCCCGAATGCGTATCTCATCACCAGCAACGCGATATCCTTTTTTAGATTCATATTCCAAAGTTAGATTATAGCTCTGCAACTGATTTACCACCATGCGTAAATCATTGAAAATGGTATTTCGGCTTACCTGACAATACTCAGAAAGCTGATCAATATATACCGACTCGCCCATATAAATCACGTAACAAATTATTATCTTCATACGCTCCGCCGGCGAAAATATATACTTGTTTTCTTCATAACTATTCTCGATTACTGCTTCAATTTCTTTTTTATCTTCCTTTGGAATGAAAATACCTTTTCCTCTTATGACTTCTAATTCCGGAATCTGGTACATTGCCAGCCATTCGTTAATTTTACACAAGTCATAATATATGCTTCGTCTGGACACATGCTGCTCTGCCGCAATGCGCTGTAGCGGAATATAATCCTCACCCATTAAAAGCATATGTAATATTTCCTTACATCTGCTGTTTATATAAATCATGCCGCTTCTCCTCACATATGTTTCTATCATTATCTTAGTGCGTTTTCATGTTTGTTGTCAAGGAAATCACTTTTTGGTATAACACAGATTTTCAAACATGTACCGAGAAAAAAAACAGCCACCTCTTTATGAGATGACTGTTCTATATTTTTATTATTTTACATTAATTGTAACTGTCTTTGTAGTAGTTTTTCCACCTTGTACCGGTACTGTTACTGTATAAGTTACTACATAAGTGCACGGTGAAGAAACATCCAGAATAGAGTTGCCCTGTGTAGCCGCTTCTCCATTCTTCTGAACACTTACCTGCATATATGAAGTAATAGTGACTCCTGTTGCAGTCTTGGCAGTTACGCCCTGCTTACAGTCATATTGTGAGCTTCCATTATAATTCACCGGAATATCAATCACATCTGCTACAGAAGTATTGATAACAGGTTCTTGCTGGTTTAATACAATTATTTTAACCTGTTTCATAGTTCTTCTTAATTTGCTGACTTTGCTATTTGCAGTGTATGTAATAATATATTCACCTGGAACAGAAGTATTTACCTTACCAGACACTTTTAAGTAAGCAGATGGCTTTAATGATTTACCCTTGTAAGTAGTCAGACTTACAATGCTTAACGGATTAAATTTAGCACCATATTCTACAATTGTATCATTAGCAGTAATTACTACTCGTCTATCCTCAGATGTAACCTTCTTCGTTACAGTCTTTGTTTTCTTATTGGTTCCCGTTACGCTATATGTTACTTCGTAATCACCAATTTTCTCTAAGAGAATCTTGTTACCACTTAAAAGTTTAACTGACTTACCATCCGGATCCTTTACAGTAATTTCAAGACTCTTTTTTAAATTTGCACCAAATACACTGGTAGCTTTCACACCAGAATCAAGATCAACCTTAGCACCATAGGAAAGCACCCTATTCTTAACTCCGGAGATAACAGGTGCATCTGTATCCACTACTTCATAGGTTACTGTCTCATACACAGTGATGCCCTTTGAGCTTGTCACATAATACTCAATATCATAGGTTCCAAGTGTCTTTGTATCTACAGTACCGTTGTATTTTACCTTTTTAGAGTACTTATTTCCATTGTAATTCTTAGCTGTAACACCAGCTAAATAATTAACCTTTTCACCATAAGATACTTTTAACTTTTTCTTAGAAGAAATCTTAAGTGTTGGTGAGTATTTCTTGTAAGGGTTATCAGGTGATGGATCTGTCGGATCCCATCTATATTTTGTGTAAGGATCTAATTTCTGTGCGGTTGGTTTTCCTAAAGGATCATTTTTGGATGTTCCATAGATAATCTTAACTGTGGTTCCTAAAGAACAATTATCATAAATCCACTTTGCATCTGCTACTGCCAATCTTACACAACCATGAGACGCTGTAGTTCCCAACTTATTATACGCCGTTACACTCAAATTCGATGGATCATTAATTGTATTATAAAATACAGAATGAAATAATATATTACCTGTTATTCTAGTACAATACTGTCCCCAACAAGGTCCATCCAGTTCATGCCAGCGGTATCTTTCCTTTAATTGGTAAGTGCCTAATGGTGTTGCCCAGCCTGTGGAACAAACAAATGCTTTATACGGCTTATTATTGCTATCGTATACAGTAACTACATTGGTTCCCTTATTTACCTGTATGGTATACCTTCCCGCTGCTTCTGCATCGGTTTTACACCAAAACATTCCAAAGCAGATACACATGATTGAAACAATAAGCATTCCTAAATATCTTTTGCTTTTTTTCATATTCATATTACCTCCATACTTTTGGTCAAACATTTTTGTTCAAACGTCCCCTTTCACGGAAATAGTTTCTTGCTCAAAGCCCTCTCATTATAGCAAACGCCTTTTTAATATTCAAGCCCTTTTTCTTTAATATATAATTTTATCATAATGATTGTTACTGTTCACTCCGTTCCAGTAACGAGTAAAAATCCATGAAAATCACCTTCGGTGATGGATTTTTACCCGCCTGCACTACGTTTTCTCAGAACTTAGTAATGAATGTTAAGTCCTGTATGAACAGTAACTAGCTCTTACAAACTTATTTTGACACTATTACTAAAGTATTATATAATTATAACTGAATATTACAAAAAGAGAAAGTTGGATTCATTTATGAGCGACATGCACGATCTATTATCAAAAAACAACATTCATTCTCCTATCATGTATTTGAAAACTTTTGCAAAATGGATGGCATTCTCCCTTCTCATGGGAATTGTATGCGGACTTGCAGGAACATTATTCCATCATACCGTGGATTATGTAACAGAAATGCGTACGCTTTATCATGTACTACTCCTTCCATTTGCAGGGCTTTTTATTGTATTTCTATACCATATTTGTGGTATGGAGCATGACAGGGGAACCAATACCGTACTAGAAGCAGTACAGACAAGATCTCATGTGCCAGCCCGCATGGCACCTCTTATCTTTGTAGCCACCAGCCTTTCCCATGCATTTGGCGGTTCTGTCGGACGAGAGGGCGCCGCACTTCAGATCGGTGCCAGCATTGGAAATATGCTAGGAGGTATTTCCAATTTAGATGACACTGACAAACGTATTATCACAATGTGCGGCATGAGCGCATTGTTCTCAGCATTATTTGGTACTCCGGTAGCAGCTGCCATCTTCAGCATGGAGGTTGCCAGCGTAGGGGTTATTTATTATGGTGCTATGATTCCCGGCATGATTGCTGCCATCATATCTTACTATGTAGCAGATTTATTTGGAGTTGTTCCTGTACATTTTCTACTCGAGCATACACCAAATAATTCTATCATCACCACCTTCCAGACGGTGCTTGCAGCCATTCTGTTTTCCTTAGTGGGCATTTTATTTTGTATCACCATGCAGCAAATAGGGAAATTATATCGAAGATATTTCAAAAACCCTTATGTTCGCATTTTTGTGGGCGGATGCATTATTGCTGCACTTACCTTGCTTATTGGCTCACAGGACTATAATGGAGCTGGTATGTCAATTATCACAAAGGCAATTCAAGGCAACGCAAAGCCTGAAGCATTTTTTATTAAGTTACTGTTTACAGCACTTACATTAGGAGCTGGCTTCAAAGGCGGAGAAATCATTCCAGCCTTTTTTGTAGGTTCCACTTTTGGAGCGGCTGTCGGTCCTCTTCTTGGCTTAGATCCGGGCTTTTGCGCTGCATTAGGGTTGTTGGGTGTATTTTGTAGTGTGGTAAATACGCCGTTAGCTACTATGTTTCTCGGTATTGAATTATTTGGTACTGATGGTCTTCTTTACTTTGGTATTGTATGTGCTATTACCCATATGCTATCCGGTAATTTCAGCCTGTACAGCAGCCAGCAGATTTTATATAACAAATCAAAGCCTGTCTACGGAAAGGTTTCCAAACCATAATGTTGTATTAAAACTATTCTTTTATATACTATATACTAGGATATTTTGAGCATTACATCCTATAGCAAACCGTTGTGTTTCCTAGTCTAAAAAAACTCCCATACCGAGATATGGGAGTTTTTATTTATTTGCCACAACAATGCTTGTACTTCTTACCAGAGCCACAAGGACACGGCTCATTACGTCCAACCTTTGGTGCCTTGCGAACTGTACCGGAAGACTTCTGATCCATATATAATTTCTTACGCTCTTCCTTTGTGAAAATTGCATCCCACTGCGGAAGTTCATACAACCAATCTGCTCTTGCATCTACCATGTTCTTGTATAACAAGGCTTTATCGAAAGCAAGGTTTACATGTGTATCTTCTTCCATTTCCTCAATTGGATTTGGCACCTTTAAACTATCGTTAATACCGTCTAAGAAACCTGTCATAGTAAAAGTATCGATACCAAATTTTTCTGCTAATTCTTTTACAGTACCATCTACTGCTACATCTGGTTCAGCCAATAATTTCTCATAAATTCCCTTCTCAATCAGAAAATACTTCTGCCAAAATTTCTGTAATTCACCCTTATTTGCGTTCTCATTATATGCGACCTCACGCCACTCTTGTAATAATGCCATTTCTACCTCTTCCTTATCTGTCTAAGAATTTGCGATTTTACGCTGTCTATTTCATTTTCATAGATTTTCGTTATTTTGTCAATAGTATTTTTCATTTTTTTGCAATAATTCGATAAAACGCACAAATTAATACTGATTTGATCCAGCAATATGTATTAACATATGTTGTCTAAGAGCATGTTGCATCAGAAGTATTTTTGTTGTATGCTAATAAGCGTCTGCAAACACGTTCTAGATACAAGGCAGTTATCATGCCAGAAATTACAATACATACAAAAAATAGGAGGTAGACAATGAAAATCTTTTTATTATATCTGACTGTTATCAATCTGTTTTCTTTTACTCTTATGGGCATTGATAAACAACGTGCCATTCATCAGAAATGGCGCATACCGGAAAAATCTTTGTTTCTGTCGGTACTTATCGGCGGGGGATTAGGAGGTACATTAGGCATGCACTTCTTCCACCACAAAACCAAGCATTGGTATTTTCGCTTTGGTTTTCCTAGTATCACATTGATTGAAGCTGGTATCATTTTTTATATCCTTAAAAATTACTCTGATTTACTTTAATAAATTAGAATATTAATATTGTTGCATATTTCACCAAAAAGAGTTACTATATACCACATAGATTTCATTTTTAGGAGGTAATTATGACTGATAAAGAGAAACGAGAATTAGTTGACCGCATTAATAAATACGCCGATTCTGTACTTCCGGAAAAAGACCCTGCAAAGGTTCCTATTCGTGTACAATTAGAAGCATTAAAGCCTGAAATGGAGAAAATTGCCAAAGAAAAAAACATGGCTGTTGAAGATATCTTTATTGAATACATGGATATGAATGCTTTTCTTGCTGCACAGGCAGAGCAAAAATTCCAGGAAGAAATGGAAAAGTCTTTGGGAAGCAATCCTTATTCCGGCCTTAATAAAGAATAATTGTAACTGTCAGAAATTAAACTTTAAAGCAAGAAAGAATGTGACAGAGTCACATTCTTTCTTGCTTTATCTCAAAACCAACATCTATTGCATCTTTATTTAACATATCACTAAATTTAACTTCCGCTACCGGTTTTGAAAAATAATATCCCTGCATAAAATCACAACCTGACTTCTCTAAGAAATCCGCCTGACCTTCCGTCTCAATTCCTTCACACAGCACTTTTATCTTTAACTTCTTCGCCATGTCTACTACACTGATAACAATAATCTGATCCTGACTATTATCTAAATAATCTTCAAGAAATACCTTATCCAGCTTTAAAATATCAATCGGAAGCTTACGCAACACATTCAAAGAAGAATAACCGGAACCAAAATCATCTATAGACACTTTCACGCCCAGTTTTTTAAATTTCTTTACAAGATTAACTGCAATATCAAGATTTTCTACATACAAAGATTCTGTAATTTCAAATTCAAGAAGCTTTGGATCTATCTGGTACTTTGCCATCAGACTCTCTACGTAGTCTATAATCTTATCCTGCATCATATGTACTCTGGATACATTCATGGAAACAGGGACAACAGGCATATTCTCATCGATTCTTTTTCTCAAATAACGACATACACTATCATAAACATAATAGTCAAGCTCTACGATTGTACCAGTACGTTCAAAAATCGGAATAAAGGAATCCGGAAACAACATCGTACCATCAGGCTTCTGCCATCGTATTAACGCCTCTGCTCCCACAATCTTGCGGCTGACAGAATCAATTTTAGGCTGATAAAACACTACAAATTCTCTATTTTCCAATGCTTTTCTCATACTGAAAGCAATTTCTAGCTGTGCTCTGTTTTCTTTATCCAGTTCTTCTGTATACAATACACATTCATGTCGCTTATATGATTTTGCAAGTTTTCTTGCCATGTTCGCATTGGCCACAGCATCAGCAGGTTCCATTCTATGATCATCCACCAGATAAAAACCACAATTCAACTCCAAATGTATATTAGAATATGTATTATTAATATCCTGACAGAACGCTGCACCTGCATCCTTCATGCGTTGCATACTTTCATCTACAGTAGCGCCCACCGGCAATACAGCAAAAGCTACAATATTATCAGCTGCCACCCGAGACATCAACGTAATTCCCGGAAGCACTTCACCTATGTATTCTGAAAAATTCTTTAATACATGATCTCCAACCTGATATCCATATAATTCATTGAGATACTTAAAATTGCTCAAATCCATATTCATCACAACTGACCGTGTATCATGGGAAACACTTGGAAGCAGGCTTTTCATTCGTTTCACGAATTTCTCATACTTAAGCATACCGGTAACCTTATCAAAGCTGGTGAGATCTTCCACTGCACGAGCCGCCTCATCATGTGCCTTCACTTTCAGCAAATACAGACTGACAAGTCTTGTCAACGTCTTTAAGGTACGCTTCTCCAATTCACTCCAGCTTCGATCATTTTCATAATCTACAAAATCAATATTGCCAGAATATTTACCACCATTATGCATTCCACAGCGTAGAAATGACTTTACATTGTTAAGTTCAAATAATTCTTCTCCATTACAGATGACACTACCCTTTTCTTCATACATTCTATCACTGTCGCCATCTATTTTATTTAACATCTGCGCCATCTCAAATTCGTTTGCTTCCCAGACATTACCCCGAAGTTCATAGCTCTTATCTCTTGTCCATTCATATGTACACTTTATCACATATTCCCCGCTAACATGTTCTAAAATACGTACTGCTGAAAGATCATAATACTCTGCCACACGCTTCAATATAAGCCGAATTGCCTTGTCCACGTCTTTTTTCTCGTCCATAATGGCAAATGCAAAATCTGTGAGTTCATAGTCAAATTTACTTTCTACAACTGTTTCGTTGCGCTTCTTCTCCCACAGATAATCTGCCAGCACTTCACTGTTTAATTCCTGTAGCTTTCTGTATAACTCTATTTTGGAAGCATCATAAATCTCATACTTCTGCGACTCATGCACAGTAGCATAACCTAATGCAAGTTCAGCACAATCCATCAACGACTGATAGTTTAAACCATCTCTTGAATACAGAGAAACTCCAACACTTACTGTCATGTCATATTCGTCAGAGACACCTTTCAATTTTTTGCTTAATGTTTTGCAAATACATTCAGCTTTTTTCTTTAACTGTGACATTGTCACTGTAGTTGCAGAAAAAATAATAAACGAACTATTGCCTTTACGTCCTATTACATCTACTTTATCAAAAATATCTTGTAATTCTTCTGCCATGTTGGTTACGATTTCTCCCATAAACACATAACCAAATTCTTCATTCATTTTTTGAAAATGATCAATATTGACCAGTATAAATACTGCTCTTTTTCCACTTTCTAAATTCTTAATATGATGTTCAACATAGATTCCTGTTGTAACCTCATTTAATAAATTTGTTAAGGGATCACGTAATACACTATTCTGTAGGTATTTCATTCCCAAGGCCCCCTTTTCCCTCAAAATCCATATGAAAATTATAACACATTTTATCAATAGCCGCAAGTTATAATCAGTTTTTCACAAATTTTCGTAAATTTTATCCTCTTTTTTGTTAAGTATCACTTATTGTTTCGTGATTTTTATTACAATTATTGTAACTATTTCCAGCATTTAAAGCAAGGCATACCTTTCGGTATGCCCTACATGTTATTCTTCGTTTTTAGCCTTTGCTTCAACTGCAATTTCTAATTCTTCTAACTGCTTTTCATCAACTAAGCCTGGTGCACCTGTCATGAGACAAGAAGCATCTTTTACCTTCGGGAATGCAATAACTTCACGGATAGTATCAACCTTTGCCATAAGCATAATCAGGCGATCTAAACCATATGCCAGTCCTGCATGAGGCGGAACACCATACTTAAATGCATCTAACAGGAATCCAAATCTGTCATTGGCTTCTTCCTTGGAGAAGCCTAATACTTCAAACATCTTCTCCTGTACATCCTGCTGGTAGATTCGCACGCTACCGCCACCAATTTCTGTACCGTTCAAAACAATATCATATGCTTTTGCACGTACTGCACCTGGATCTGTATCTAATTTGTCAATGTCTTCCTCCATCATCATAGTGAAAGGATGATGCATTGCCACAAATCTTCCCTGTTCTTCAGAGTACTCCAATAACGGGAATTCTGTTACCCATAAGAATTTATATTCATTTTTATCTAATAACTCTAAGTTTCTTGCCAATTCAAGACGAAGATTGCCCAAAACATCCCATACTACTGTATTCTTGTCAGCAGCAAAGAATAATAAGTCTCCCGGTTCACCAGCCATGGCAGATACCAGATTACTCAATTCTTCTTCTGTCATAAATTTAGAGAAGGAGGATTTGTAGGTACCGTCCTCATTAATACATAGGTATGCAAGTCCCTTTGCGCCGTATTCCTTTGCAAAGTTTACATAGGCATCAATCTTCTTACGAGGCATTGTCCCCTGTCCCTTTGCGTTAATACCGCGGACGGAACCACCTGCTTCAATAGCACCTGTAAATACACTAAAACCACAACCTTTTACCACATCAGTAACATTTACTAATTCCATACCAAAGCGAAGATCCGGCTTGTCAGAACCAAAGCGATCCATTGCTTCCTGCCATGTCATACGCGGAATCGGAAGTGGAACCTCAACGCCAATTGCTTCCTTGAAAATTTTAGCCAGTAATCTTTCATTTACTTCAATCACATCATCCACATCCACAAATGATAATTCCATATCGATCTGTGTAAATTCCGGCTGACGGTCAGCACGCAAATCCTCATCACGGAAACATCTTGCAATCTGGAAGTATCGGTCGTAACCAGAGCACATCAATAACTGTTTAAATAACTGAGGAGACTGTGGCAGTGCATAAAAATTACCCGGATGCACACGGCTTGGAACCAAGTAATCTCTTGCACCTTCCGGTGTAGACTTGATTAACATTGGTGTTTCAATCTCTAAAAATCCTTCTTCTGCCATAAAAGAACGAACCATTGTAGTAACCTTGCTTCTAAGCATCAGATTACGCTGGATGTCCGGTCTTCTTAAGTCTAAATAACGATATTTTAAACGAATATCATCTTTTGTCTTAGAATCCTCCTCAATTGGAAATGGAGGAGTTAACGACTCGGAAAGAACACGAATATCCGTTGCACGGATTTCGATTTCACCAGTTGCAAGATTTGGATTCACCGCACCGGAACGTGCTTCTACTTTACCTGTTACAGCAACCACAAATTCACTTCTAAGCTTTTCCGCTTTTGCAAATCCTTCTGCCTTAACATCACTTTCTTCAAAGATAATCTGCATAATACCGGAACGATCACGCAAATCTACAAAGATAATTCCACCTTTATTACGGCTTTTCTGCACCCAGCCCATGAGAACGACCTGTTCTCCAATCTGTTCTTTTGTTACTTCTGCACATCTGTGGGTTCTTTTTAACCCATTCATTGATTCTGCCATTTTCATAATTCCTCCTGATTATTCAAAAATCTTTCTGTCCTCATAAATTTCCATATTTTCTCTCTCGCAAATCATGGATTGAAACGCCAGAAAAATTCTCATATCATAATTCACATATTCATCTGCCATCATTTCCAATGCTGCCTCAGCTGAAAAGGCGGCACGGTATGGACGATCAGCAATAAGTGCTGCAAACACATCACACACGCGCAAGATTCTTGCACCTAATGGAATACTGTCCCCCTTTAATCCCGCAGGATAACCGGAACCATCATAATTTTCATGATGATACAAAATGGTATTCAATATAAATTCAGAATAGCCCCTATCCTTCAAAATCAAGTACCCAATGGTAGAATGTGTTCTAATGTACTGCATCTCCTCAATTCGTAACGCATCTTCTTTTCTTCCATAAAGGTATTCACACACCTCTATTTTTCCCAAATCATGCAACATTCCAGCCACTGCCAGTTCATGACACGTTTCATTTGGCAAATCTAGCTCTATACCTAAATTATAGGCTAAATTGCTGACACAAACAGCATGATTCATTCCTGCCCGCACATCCTGAAATAAAAAATCTTTGCTGTTTCCTATTTCATTAATAAAATCATCCATAAAGAATCACCCATTTCGCTTATAAAAGAATGCCCTTCTTTTTCCGTTCAATCATTTCGTCAATTCGGTTAATATAATGCTCTACATCTTTTACATTCCCAATTCGTTCAATGCGGTCACTTGCGTACACAAGTTTGGTTGAGGCTCCAGCCCCTACGGCAATAATACTCTGTTTTTCTTCCAAACTCACACAGCGTAAACACTTTATCCCGTATTACTCTGTATTATTGAAGTTTTGACCTTTATCGCCATAACTAAAACAGAGTATTATTGGGTATTATTCCTTTATGATTGATGTACATTTGATGTACTATCACATTTATTGATGTACTCAAAGCCCTAACGGACTCTTCCATACATAATTATCTAGTTAAATAAAACCATTTTTTCTGACAAGGTTTCCATAGACTGTTTCTTTCTTGCTTCGGAAACCTCTGCATAGATGTTCATTGTTGTACCAATGTCAACATGACCCATTACTGACTGAATAACTTTCAGATTTGACTCCAGCTCACAGAACCGAGCACAGAAAGTATGTCTAAGACTGTGACAAGTGAAATTCGGTAACAACAAAGCTTCTCTTTTCTTTAATGCTGCATTATGCAGCTCGGTGTTGTTGTAAGCATCAATTATTCTGCCCAATGCTCTGTCTAAATCCGGCTGAATAAATACATTACCGAAGCGATTGAGGAAAATAAAATCTGTATAACCATCAATATCAGATTTACAGAAAACACCATTTTCTAATTGAT
The DNA here is from genome assembly GCA_045122835.1 of Lachnospiraceae bacterium. Taxonomy (GTDB): domain Bacteria; phylum Bacillota; class Clostridia; order Lachnospirales; family Lachnospiraceae; genus JBGVMW01. The sequence continues at coordinate 32,954 of JBGVIB010000047.1, read as the reverse complement.
ACTCCTTAATTTCTTCCAGTGCTTTTCGCACCTCTTTCACTAAAGGAATTTTGCGAATACCAGCTTCTGTCTTTGGTGTCGAAATATAGAGCCTTTTTCCGGTCTTATTCATCTTGCCAGCAAAATATACAACAGCATGGTCAATTGTAATGAAGCCATTTTCAAAATCAATATCGCACCACCGCAATCCACTCAGTTCTCCGACTCTGACACCTGTTCCGATAAAAAATGTAAATATCGGCTTCCAATGTGCATATACCGGATGTCCGTCCATGAATTGTAGAAACGCTTTCTGCTGTTCCGGTGTCAGGGCATTTCTCACACCCCTCTTTGCTCCGGTCTGCTTCTTTAGCTGTCCTAAAACCTTATGTGTCGGATTGGTTCTGATAATACAATCTCTTACTGCCATTTCAAACGCAGGGTGTATTTCCCTCTGCAAATGTTCGATTGTTCCATAGCTCAGATTATGTTCCTCCATTAAAACCTTATAGAAGTACAAAATATCCGAATACTTGATGTCCTTAATCTTACGTTTTCCTATGGTTTGTCTCACATACGAATTGTACTGATATAAATATCCGGCATAGGTATGAGCCGCTAAATCTTTTCTCGTAGCCATATACTTATCGAATATCTCATTCAGACTCTGGTTCTTGGCAGTCAGACTGTCTATTCCGTCCAATCTGTCTCTCAATACTTCTTCTTCCTTCTGACGAAGTGTAACTAAATCCTTGGCATATATATACTGACGCTTTCCATACCTATCATTATATGCGTACTGATACATACCATTGGTGCGAACGGTCTCGCCCTTTCGCAATACTCTACCTTTACTATCCTTTCGTGACTTTGCCATGTGTCTGCTCCTTTCTTTTGGAAAGAAGAGAACTACACCTTATTTTTGAGTCTTATACAATAATTCAACTCCTTTTTTAATGGTTTCCGTTATAGTCTGTTGATGCTTTTCAGAATAATCCCTCAGCTTAATGTATTCCTCATCAGACATTCGTGTTGTCACAATTTTATCTTTAATTACATCTGATTTCGGACGTCCCATTTTGCTCATCGGCATTCTCCTTTCTTTCATCTACAGACATTATACTTTTTGTAATACGAAATGTCAACTACTTTTTGTAATACGCTTATATTTTTAATAGATATAGTTCTCTCCCACCCACTTTATTCTGCCGGAAGTCTAAATGCTTCTAAGTATCTGTCAAGGACTTCGCAATCAACTATAACTGCTTTCCCGACCTTGCAGACAGCTCCGGCTTCCTTTGCCCATTTCTCAAAAGTGGATTGACACACATCATAAATCTCTGCCCCCGTTTTGTATCTCACAAAACGCTTTTTTTCTTTCTGTCCTAAATTCATCATTTCACCCTTTCTCGGTGAATATATTTTATCCACCGATGACAACCGACAATCTCTTGCAAGCTCTCATAGGCAGACAAAAAATTGCTATACAGGTGGCAGTTCAGTACGCTGCCCACATCGGTCTTGCACCGTCAACAAATTTGACCGGATTGCTCCGGAAGTATCATTATTATAGATATGCTTCATCGCCCCGTGTAACTGTTACACATTTTGCCAAGTTCTTCTCGCTCCATACCTTAACTTCAATACCGCAGTATTTCTTCGTGTTCACTCTCTCAAAGAGAAGATATATCATGGCGAACCTGCCTAGTGGCTCCGCACACCCTCATGTCCTGTATGCAAAAAATATTCAATTATCAAGGTACAAACTTTTGGATAAATCATAATAGGACTTGTCAGCCCTAAAAGCACACAAGACACCTCCGGCTGCTATCAACCGACTTTTGATAATTATGTGCTTTATAAGATTGGCAAGTGTTGTAGTAGGATTGAAATCGAAAGCATTTCTGTTTCCCGTGTTTATGTATCAAATTTCTGAATGGCTTTATATAAAACTACCCGTACCTCCTGTTTCATATCGTCCAAAGGCATATATGAAATATTGACTCCCTTTCTTCGTGAAATGTATTTGAATTTGGCATGAATAAGTCTGTCATAATAGTCCAGCACTTCTTGTACCGCCTTCTCATTTCCATCTATCGCACCTAGGATAACCTCCGGGGAAATCAGTTCATCGTTATTCTTCTTTTCCATTCTGACGAACCTCCTTCCGCAAGGAGCTGAGTGCTTCATATTTATAATCTGTCACTGTTTTCTTTGACACATTTAACTGTGTCGCAATTTCTCCTATCGAATATTCCAATACCACAGCCAACAATAGAGCAATACGTTTCTTCTCCGGTATTTTCATAATGGCTTTAGCCAGTTGGCTACTCTCCAGATAAATACTTTTCTCCCCAACCTTGATTTCTATTTTTTCAGAAAGGTATTCATCGGTCACAGTCTGTAACTGCTCCATTTCTTCATCCATCGCCATCACTTCATACTTTTGACAATACCGTAGATAATTCCGGATTTGATTTTTCACACCGTTATCAATAATCTTCTTGCAGTAGCAATCAAACCTGTGCTGTATGCTCTCCAGCTCGCTCTGTGTAAATTCCTCTGCTCTCATCCTCTTCCTTTCCACAGAGATGACTTCGATTAATCCCTACATATCGACAACAACACCAGAGGGGCAGTAAATATCGGTTCACAAATAAATTTTTTGCAAATAATTTTTTCATAACAAAAAACATCCAACGAACCTACCCGCCCATCAGATGTCCTCATACACAACTTTACTTGTCTCCCCTTTATGCAATCCCCTTGTACACTCCGCAACATTCCTTATACCTCCGGCTTTATTTCGATTGACTATTCCTCCTCTCCTTGGTAAAATTAACATTGGATAAATCATAAAATTCTATATTAAGACACCAAACTGCTATTGATTTTTAGCGGACTCTTTCGTCTGCTGAAATTTATAGCAGTTTTTTTGTTCCAATACTCTTGTCACAAAAGCCAAACATATATTAGGGCAGATATGCCCGTATGAGTTTTAAGACGGTTGCCTAAGCAACCAAAACCCCAATACCACCCCGACGGGTGGCATTGCCGGAGCAAGGCTCCGCCTTCCTCCTCAGAAACATAGCAAGCACTGCCTGTGTTCCCACACAGGCGACAAAACGCTCATTTTCTCCAAAGTGGAAAATGAATGTTTCTTGCTTGCAATGGGCATATCCCCCTGACCCCCTAATTCGTGTCTGCTCCAATTTCCCCGCTGGCGAAATTGAACAGGACACTCACAAAAACATACCGCCGGATACGGCACAAATTTTATAAAGGAGCTGTATAAAATGAGTAACCGAACACGCACAAACGAATTGAAATTCTTTTTAAGCGATGACGAGCAATATATCCTCAACCGCAAATACGAGCAATCCGGCATGAGGAGTAAATCTGCCTTTATCCGTCGGCTTATCCTTTACGGATATGTGTATGACGTGGACTATTCGCATCTTCGTGAATGCAACACTATCCTTGCAAGAATAAGCAATAACATAAACCAAATTACAAAACGGGCAAATGCCACCGGACATCTCTATGACGATGACATCAAAGAATTAAAGGAGCTAATGAATAAAATATGGGATACACAAAAATCCATGCTATCAAAGCAACCGTCAATAAAGCAGTAGACTACATCTGCAACCCGGCCAAGACAGATGCAAGCATTCTGATCTCAGCCTATGGTTGCAGTCCCGAAACCGCAGCTTATGACTTCAAATTCACTTTATCCAAGACGAGCCAATCCGACGAAAATAAAGCCTTTCATCTGATACAGGCTTTTGCTCCCGGAGAGGTAAGCTATGAAGAAGCTCACCGCATCGGAACGGAGCTTGCCGATAAACTGCTAGAGGGAAAATACTCCTATATTGTTGCCACCCACATTGATAAGGGTCATGTGCATAATCACATTATTTTCTGTGCAGCCGATAACATCGAACACAAAAAATACCATGATTGCAAAAAGTCTTACTATAATATTAGACACTTGAGTGATGACCTTTGCCGGGAGCATGGTCTGTATGTCATACCGGAAACAAATCAGAAAGGGAAATCATACAAAGAATGGTTAGAAGATAAAAAGGGAACTTCCTCAAAATCGAAGCTCAAGACAGATATTAACGAAGCCATTAAACAGGCAAACTCTTATGATGAATTTATTTCTCTCATGCAAAGCCAAGGCTATGAGGTTGAAAACTTTGATTTCAATGCTACCGGAAAGTACATTAAATTCCGCCCTCATGGAGCAGAGCGTTTTATTCGTGGTAGTGAACGCACCCTGGGGAAAGATTTCACACGGGAACGTATCCGGAAACGCATCGAGCAGAAACCAAGGGAGCGTACTTATAAAATGCTCCGGTCTGCCGGAATGCGAAAACTGATTGATACCTCCTCAGATGAAAAGTACGCACAAAGTCCCGGTTTACAAAAATGGGCAGACCAACAAAATTTGAAAGTCGCCGCCAGAGCCTATGCTGCCTTAAACGAAAAAGGCTTTCAGTCCATGGAAGAATTGGAAGAACAGATTTCCACTCTATCCCATCAATCCACTTCTTTCCGGAGCGATACCGTTGCTCTGGAGAAGCAAATGCGTGAACAGGCTCTTATACTCAAATATGCGGAGCAATATGCAGAGAACCGCCCTTATCACATGAAGTATTATAAAGCAAAGCACAAGGACGCAGTTTTCCGCAAGTATGAGTCCCAGCTCATTCTTTACAATGCCGCAAAAGAGATGCTAAAAAAAGCCGAACTCAATCCCGCCAAGGTCAATCCCGACGAGGTGCGAGCTGAGTACCAATCCCTTGTCAAAGACCGCAACACTCTATCTGCAAAATACAAATCTTCCGAAGCTAAGCTGAAGGAACTGCAACAGCTCCGGGACACTATCAACCAATACATGAATACACCGGAACAGACTCAAACTGTGCAAAGACAGAAGCATCAGGACATTCTATAATTTTCCAATGTAGTGCATTAGGAAAGCGGCAGAACATAACCTCTGCCGCTTTATAATTTCATCCGGCATAACAGAGTACTCTTCACACCTCTATATACTACCGCTTCACAATTCCATTCCTTTATATTTTGGATTAATCTTATTATATTTTTTATTTTCATACAGGCTTCTATAACATTATCAAATAAATTACCATATATGACACCCTTATCTCCGAAGTTATAGTCATCCGCTGGGGTACAAAGGTTGTCACTATCATCTCCAGTCCTTTTTCTCTGGTCTTGACTACATTTCCCTTATGCATTGAAATCTATGGCATATATCGCCTATACATTTCTATTATCTTCCCATCCTCAATTACGATGCTAGTATTACCCGGCACAAAATGATACACAATTCCAGCCTTATCGGTCAGAAAATCACCGGGATAATACATCACCTCTCCCGTATCCAAATCGGAGCTGTCATAGAAATTCATATCTGCCGATACACGGATTGTAGCCTTTCCTAACTCATAATAGGACTTTGCATCACTATATCCGCATTCGTACCAGACGGTTGTATCATCCGTTCCAAAATCATAACCGCCATTATCCAGACCACCATTAATAAGAATCCCTTTCTCGGTTCTTTCAATAGAAGCAATTTCCACTTCCTGCGCTCTTATTACAATGGTATCCCCTTCCTTTAAGGCAGCCATATCTACCATATCATACATATCATAGGTATAAACAGTCACATCCATCTGCATGGCTCCCGTATCATCCACATAAGCATCACCATGTTCTAAAGAAATTGCCACTGTACAATTATCCAAATTATTAATATCGATGTCATTCTGAATGGGATATATGGTATTTCCCGCAATTGTAAAATCTTCATTACCTTCTTCTTCACTATCTTCTTTGGTATTATCCTCACCTTCAACTTTTACAGTATCTTTCACCGAGTTCTCTTCTTCGCTGTTTACAGAACCACATCCGCTTAACAAACCACAAACAAGAACACTACATACTATTAGCAAAAAGCATTTTTTCATACATATCCTCCTCTCGACTATTTGTTCCTTAACTTCTTCTCTTTTTTGTCTTCATACATGATACTATCTGCTCTGCGGAATACATCTGCATATTCCCCATCTGTCTTCGCATCATATACTGCGCCTCCAACTGCCATTTGTAAATAATATACTCGACCCGAACTCTGTTTTCTAAACGCTTCCATTTCTTCTTCAAATAACACTATATCGTTCTTCACTTTCTCACTATCAGCTTTCATAAGTACCACAGCAAACTCATCTCCGCCAATACGAAAAGTATTTTTATGCCATACTTTTCTCAAAACAGAAACCGCATCTTTTATCAACATATCACCCATCTCATGCCCATAATTGTCGTTAACGAGCTTCAGATTATTAATATCAATAACGACCACAGAAAACGCCGCCTTTTCTCCACCCATAATCTGCTTATTGATATTGTCCATACACTCCTTGTATGCAGTACTGTTTCCCAATCCGCTCAACACATCAGTATAAGCTAGCTTAATAATCTCTCTTATGAGCGCTATTGTCATCAGGATAAATACTAAAACAATAAGCACTATTATCACCAAAGAATTTTTGAGCATTTGATGCTGCGACTCCATAATTTCCTCTTCTGTAATGCATACAGAAAACAACATTCCATTCTTTAACAACTGCGTCGTAAGTCTCTTATCAACAGCCTTCCATTGATACTTCTCAACAGATAATTTTTCCGCAGAAAGCATGCTTACCTCATAAAGATAATTATGTTCTTTATTAAAAGAATCTGTAATTTTGCCGGATTGCATTTCCGGATGATAGACAAACGTTCCGTCTTTATCCATCAGAAAGGCATAACCAGTATCATATACATTCACTGACTTAGCGTTTTCATATAAAAGTTCCGTAGTGATGTCCATTCCTACTACGCCTATAATATTACCATTATGAATCAAAGGAATCACGAAAGAAATCATTTCCAAATCTGCATTCTCGTTATAATATGGAGTAAGCCAAGTTTCTTTTCCATTTGCAATCGGCAGGTAATACCATCCCACATGTGCTATATCTTCACTGTCAAATTGGGAAATATCCGTAGGTTCAAACTCTACAAATTCTCCATCCTCGCCTTCCATCATCCATATGCCCTGTTTCGGACCTCTTATTTCCGGAGCCAATCTGTAATATACCGTCACTGCATCGTCTGTATATTTTGCAGTTGTACCCATTAAATTCTTCATAGCACGGATATGCTCCTCATACAACTGCTCATCCTGCCATATATTCTCAGTGTTATCAATTTGCTCCATAACATAATGATAAAGGGTATAAACGCTTTGCTCAATATTCATCAGCTTTTCATCCATTGTCTGTCTCTTTTCCGTACATACCAGTTGCATGATGCTTCTTGTATCCTCTTCCACCAAACGATTATATCCTCCCAAAATGGTAATCATGATCACTATGGCAGAAATAGTTATACTGCTGATAACAAGTGATACTATTTTTTTTGTATTTCTTTCATGTTTTTTCCCAATTCATCCTTTGCATGATTTTTCCTTTTAGCATCAGTTAAGGGCCGATGCAAAACCCATCCGCCCCTAACTGATATTTCTTTTATTGAATTTCAAATACGTTTTCCGGAATAACGTAGCCTTCCGGTAAAACAATCATACATACAAAATTTCCGCTCTTATGTACCTGTGCATATAATGCCCAGCCTGCAGCACTTTCTGGATATGAGGTATTATCTGCACCCATATCAATACGTGCCTGGAAAATATCTGCTACCTTCTGAGCGTCAGCTTCGTTCTTTACTTCCACCAAAACAATTTCACATGGATGGGTTGCAATCGGAGGCATATAGTATGCCTGCTGACTAAGCTCAACAGCATCCAGCCCCGGATAAAAGCTGCCAATTAACGCAGGATTAGAAATCATTCCCAAAAATAAATACAATGGTGCAAAGCAAATATAAACAAGAAGCAACATAATATTTGTAATCTGCCCTATTCTGTCTAATTTACCGTAGGTAATATGCTCTGCTTTTTTTGTACGAAGCGCCATGAAAATTCCTGCAGCAACTGCAACGATTGCTTCAATAACAGTATATAAATACAACATGGCGCCTCCTTGTCATATTTGCCTCCTACTCTCAATTAATCTCCGAAGTAAAGAGGTGTCGTCTCACTATCCTGCACCGCTTCAATGGTGATTACTACTCTCGCAATCTGCTGGAATTTATTGGTTTTTCCATCAGCTGTCAGGGCTTCATAATCAGCCTCACTCAGTGTCCCTGAACCCATTCTGACAAATGCATTCACAGAGGACACTGTACCGTTTCCGCTTGCATCTGAAACACGGTTTAAATACATATCTATCGCCGCATCCGAATCATCATTATTCTGCTGCTTCAGGAAAACATCAATTCCTTCCAAACTCTGTTCTACAACATTCATACCAACACGTACGTCTGCATTGGAATGATTGGTTACAACAATCGTATTGTTTCCTTCTACATAAGCTGATTCATCCAATAAAATATTGATTTCATCATTGTAAGAATGGGTATCCGGATTCCATTTTTGGTGCTTATTGAACGTAAATGTCATGGCTCCCCATTCCACATCCACCTTATATACTTTTGTACTGGAAGCATCTACATACTTTCCCTGTACATCCGTTGCAGCTGAATTATTAGTTTCGTTTAACTCTTCCGCCTTCCACTCACCAATCACACTACTGGATGCAGTAATTGCATAGGTAGAAAACTTCTTGGTATAAATCGTAATATAGCCATCGCCCAACTCGTAATATTCTTCCGAACTTCTTGAAGATGTCATTCGCTCTGCTACATCATCATGTACTCTGTATACAGAGTAACCCGATCTGCCCGCCAACTCTCCTGTTAACTCAATCCGTATCTTCACCGGCTCCGGCAACTCTTTCAGCTTACCTTTATCCTGACCGTTAATTATTTTGTTAACAGAAATATCATAATAATTCAAAGTTTCAAAGGAACTATCTTCGAGCATTGTTTCAATGGAATTAATATCTTCCACTATAGCACTATCATTCTCTGTATCTGTAATGATTTTTTCTACTGTTAAAACCACTTCTTTTTTGTCTTCCACAGACTCTTCAGCTGTTAACCCTTTTTCTGCATCTGTTACCACATGAAGAAAAACTCGATCCAGATTTTCACTTGTAATCGTTTGAGTGATACCTTCCTTCACTTCCAATCTGGCATCATTTACCCCGGACCATATAGCTTTTAATGTAGCAGCTTCCGTATCGGGACCAAAGGTAAAGGTTGTATAGCCTGCTCCTGTGGCGATTCTTCCATTATCAGATGCTTCATCGGTAGTGGAATCCAAAAGCACCCATCTAAGGAACGTCTTTTCATCACCGGAAGTATCCACCGGATCTTTTATGGTGATGGATTCATTATACCTTTTAGTAAATAAAGTCTCTCCTTCCAAAGTTCCGCCATTGGGGTTAATTGTAAGTGTACTGGAATGTATGGACCACTGCGCATACAGATTCACTTTTGACACGCCATCTGCTATTGTGTTGTGATATACCCTTGCACCTGTCTCATTATAATACTGAGTACCGCTTACCATACCGGTATAGTATCCCAGAAAATCATATCCCACTCTTGTAGGTACCGTAGCATTAGCTTGCATCGTCATATCGGACTTTAAGAGTGCTTCTCCCTGACCGGCACTTCCGCCATTATCATCAAAGTATACCTTGCAATTTATTTCACTTACCACCGGTTCCAAAACAATACTTCCGGAAAGCCAAGCACCTACTTCGATACTGTCTCCCGGCTGATATATACGAGTATCTGTATCGGTCAACTGCACACCTGCTGTAGGAGAAGTACCATATGCCTTGATACGCCAACCGGTAAATCGAGAGCCGTCTGCAAGTGCAACATCATATGCTGGCACGGTAATCGTTTGTGTCGCTTCCCCAAAGGTATATGTAGTCTGCTGCACAGTCTCTGTATTTATCCCTTTGAACGTAACTGAAAAAGTCTTATTTGTCCATCCGCTGGTTAAAGCTGACTTCTGTGTAGACTTAGTCGCGCCTGCACTACCACCACTTCCACCAGTACCTCCGGTTTGATCCCATGCATCATCATACTCTCCTGCATCTCTTGTACCATTACCATTAGAACCATTAGTATACCCATAGCCACCAGTACCACCACCGCCGTTACAGGTTGCATAGGTGGCCGGACTACCATAACTGGTTTTAGAATAGTCAATACCTCCTCGACCACCGCTTCCGCCACCGCCACCGGCTGCACCGCCAGTACCGATTCCATATGCTGAATATCCGGCACCTCCGCCGGCACCTCCGCCACCGCCACCGGCAACGTGATATTTTCTATCATCCCAACTCGAACTACTGTAGGAACAACTTCCTGCACTACCTGATGTTCCTCTACTACCATATGTACCACCTGTAGCAGTTAAACTAATGGTATCTTGAATATATAATTTGCCACATGACGATGCAGAACCACCCGCACCGCCACTATTACCTGAACTACCACAATAATTTTCCTGACCATCGTACTCCGTAGTACCACTTCCTGTGGAAGAACCTCCGTAGCCACCATAGCCACCATCCGTTCCAATTCCTGCTCCAGCTCCACCGCCGCCAGCTCCTCCGGCTCCTCCGGCTCCTCCATAATAATAGCTTCCCGCCGAAAGAGTTCCCTTGCTACCCGAACTACCTGATTCACCGTTTCCCGCTCTACCACCGGTTGCCTCAACCTTGCCTTCACCAAGTATAATCAATGTAGAGCTAGATGGTAACAGGATACCTGCATATCCACCTTGTTGTCTGGCAGTATTCGTACCACCGCCAATAGCCGTCAAAGTCACACCTTCCGGCACATAGATGTATACAGTTGCCCCAGATGTAATTTTTAACCCATTATTCATTGTGTTTGTGTCGCCAAAGGTTTTAGACTCAGGCAGATAGTATACACCGGAAGCTAATTCCGCACCATCTGACAATTTAGCCAAATCAATTGCCGCATCGGATGCTTTCGTTCCTGTTGCAGCATTTGCAGAAATAGGATACATATTGCTCATAGAAATGATTAGGCATACTGTAAGGAATCCTAAAAGCAATCTATGATGTTTTTGTTTACTATTAAATTTTCTCATATCACTCACCTCCTACATTCCTACGGCTAATTGTCGTAATACATCGTAATTATACCCACTGCTTACTGTCAATGGTTCATATTTCGCAGCTGCATACACCCTCATAGGTTTCACACCAACAAACACCGAACACATCATGCATAGAGTCATTATAGCACTTAATATTTTCTTTTTTCTTTTAAGCTTTCTCATATGCAAGACTCCTTTCTACCATGCCTGAACAGTTGCTGTAATTTCCACTGTTCCGCCACTATACCAGGTTCCTTCTTCAAAGGAATAAATCATTATCTGTGCGTCAAATACTTCATTAGGAAACTTCTTAGCCGGAGCCAGCTTTTCAATATACTGTCCCGGTGTAATAACACCACTCTTGTAATAGGTTTCTCCATTTTCTTTATTCACAATTTCACACATCATGTTCACATTGTTCTCTTCATGATTTGTAAAATATACAAATACGCTTCCGTCTTCCTGCTGATATACATTTGTTGCCATGGAAAATGTGAATCCGTAATCCGTCTCAATGGTTCCGTACATGAAATGTGCATCTGGTTGAGGAATTCCCACCATCACATTTTTTTCAAACTTCGGAGGAACATAAACTCCTTCTTTAGAAATCAAATAATAAATACCCGCTATTCCAAACAACATTACAATCAGAAGAATACAGATGACTTTTTGTCTCAGGCTGCTTTTTACTATGAGGGATTGTTTTCTTACTTGCTCTTCCACTGTTCTTCTCCTTTCTGTCGTTTTTCTACTTTTCAGAATACACCAACCGTTTGATGTACTCTGAAAAACAGAGGCTCTGGCTTTGCCTAAGCCCTGTTTTTCTCAAAACTAATTTACTATTTGATTTTCAATTCCTAGCCTTATTACGAAGTTTCTTTCCAAGGTGCTATGGTTACTGTAATAACTCCAACCTTAGTAAAGTCCGTCTTTAAAGCATCATCGACAGTTGCAATATCAGGAGTACCGTTAAATGTGAAATATACATATCTGGTGCAAGAACCCTCTGCATTCTCAGCAACCCCGTCAAAAGCACCAGCTGACAAAGAGTTACCAGCTTCCATACCACCATATTTGAGCTTATTCGCTTTATCCTGATGTCCCAAAGTTAATGCTGTTGTTAATTCATTATCTACTGTAGCAGATCCGGTCAACACCTTAGATGCCGTAACCGCATCGGCATTTGTCAGGAAGAAATGTCCTCTTACAGCATCAGCACCACCTGGGGTAGCATTAAATGCAGTACCTTCATGTGTATAGTTAAATGAAGTATCTACCGCCCAGTTAGAATGATTTACAACCTTAATCTGATTGTTAACCTCATCAATGTAGTCTTCAACCGTCCATTCAGCACTTACTCCGCTATCTGCGTCATAAGTATGAGTATCTGTGTTCCACTTACCTGCCTGATTATTAAATTCAAACTTCATAGCACCCCATTCGATATCTACTTTGTAGACGATATCACCGTGCTCAACAACCTTCGCCCAAATACTGATATCCGTTTGAGTATCTGTTCCGTCAAGAGCTGTATCGTCATCATCACCTACTACATTAAAACCAGTTTGATTTTCATCAGTAGTATCCCATGCTGCTGTTGCCTCTCCGGAACTTGCCTTTGTTCCCATTCCACCCTTAGGTGCATCCGCTGCTACTCCATCATCAGCCGCAAAAGCAGTTAAACAATTACTGCCAAGTACTAAAACTGTTGCGGTTGCCATTGCAACCATTTTGGAAAATAATTTTCTCTTCATAAATAAGTCTCCTTCCTTTTTTATAATTTTAAAACCTAACATTTTGATACTTTTGGTTCTAACGAACCTCTATGGTTACCGGAAGCTGCGATTCCAGCATAGCCCTGCTATTGGTTTTGATATCATACGGTACAAGATAAATAATTGCACTGTATGTACCCGGTGCCAAATTTGCTTTGGCGAAATCTGTTAATTCTAGCGCATCAATCTGATATCCTGGGTCAATTGCAAGTGATTTTGCAATAGTAACCCGATGTGCCTGTGGGTCATATCCTTCTTGTGCTTCGATTTCAGCCTGTTCCTTCTCGGATAAACCGGTTCCTCCCATGGAAGCTTTCGCCACCTCATCCGTTAATTGCAAATGCACTACCACATAATGGTTACTTGCATTGGGGTTTTTAAAATGTAATGTACACAACCCTGAATTCAAATCTACATAAATACCTTCTTCAAACTGGAAGGAAATAAAATTCGTTCCTTCTTTCTGGACTGTGACATCACCGGGTATCTTTATTTGTGCCGGATCTCTTTCTATCTGTTCGTATACCGGTGTATCCTTTAAACTTGGCAATAGTAAAAAGAACATTATGTATAGTACTGCAAGGTTACCTGCCCCTATACCTAAGAGAAACCATGGAATAATCAGAAAACTAAACCGGCCTGCCGCATAGCTTTGAAATATATATCCGGTATTTCTTCCAACTAATCCGCCACCGATACAATCAGCACTTTTGATTTCAATGGTTGCACTACAACATCCGATGGTACCGCCATCACATTGTGCGGCGATTCCGCCTGTATATAAACCTCCGCTTAATATACAATCCACTGATAAATTATATACATCCCCTTTCAGATATCCAAAGAAGCCTTGATTATCCAATTTTTTATTTTTTACGACAAAATTCTTAACTGTATGTCCTTTGCCATCAAAAACACCTGCAAATGCATTTTTCTTAGTTGCTCCTATGGGATTCCACTTTCTTCCTTTCAGATTTATATCATCTGTCAGATAAACATAAGCATTCATAGCTTCCCTATTACCTGCATTCACTTCTTCTGCCCATTTCAACAGGTCATCTGTATTGTTTATTACCACCTTTTTCCTATTATTTATGCTATTTTCAGACAGTTCATAAATCCAGTTCTCTTCCACAAAAAGCATAGGACAATGCTTACTGCCATATCTCCAAATCTCGGAATCATATGATAGCTCCAGCATTTCATCTTCCGTCCAGTCATCCAGCGATATCGCTTTTTCTACATCTAGCAATCTTCTTACTGTTTTACTGTCTCTTCTCTCTGAATGAAAAAAATAACACTTTTCATCCGACTTTCCGGTATCTGTACCGACAAATCCAGAATCCCTTCCTTTCAAAACAGAATATGCATAAGATTTCTTTATCTCACCATTATTTTCTCCGGCAAATCCACCAACCAGATTTCCTTTTCCCTTTATCCGAACCACGCTAAAGCAATTTTCTATTATTCCTTGGTTCTGAGCAACAAATCCTCCCTGGCGGCTATTTGTCTTTGACATACCACATCACCTCCCTTGTCAATCATCTATATCTGATGTGTCTGTAAATACCAAAGAAATACTACCCACTTCCGTGGAAGAGTTTAAATTCTTGTCCGGTGTTCCACTGAATGCAAAATATGCTTCTGCTGTTCTTACTCCAGCAGGTTTAATAACAGCCCCATCTCCATCAACCACTTCTTCTGCCGAGTCTAATATCAGCTCTGTAATCTGTCCCTCAAAACTTGCTTCGTATAAATTTGTTAGTATTTTAGAAGCCTGTAAAGCATGTTCATTAGTATCATAAAAATGAGCCTGTACTCCATTTTCGGTATTCTCATAATTAAACACACCATCATACACCTCAACCATTAACATAACGGTAATCTCAGCATTTGACCTGTTTTCTATCTGTACTTTGTTATTATCTCCATTAAATCCCGATGCTTTCCATCCTTCCTCGCCAGTCTCTGAATATTCTAATGTTTCAGTATTCCATCTAGGAATTGCATAATCATATACCAACTGCATATCTCCCCATTCAACCTTAATATCATAACTCTTATTTGAATCCGCATTCTCTGTTGTCACCTTTAACGCCGGACCTGTCGCAGTTGTTGGTAATTCCTCCGACGCATAAACCGTTTCATGCGCTAACATGTTTAACACCAAGAAAACCGCAATACACGCACTTCCTAATTTTCGTCTCTTATTTTTCCAATCTTTATCCATATACTTCCCTCACTTGTCATATCATTTATATTGTAAAATGCAACATTGAGATAATATTCTTTCTCGCATAACAATTCTCTATCAAGTATCAGATATGGTAGAAACTGCTCTTGCCAAATCATTCCACTTTTGGCATATATACTCTTATCTTCATCATATAGAAAAGCACTAATTGAAACTCCACACTCTTTATAATTCGTCAAATACACATACAATTTTTCGTCTTCTACATATACTGAATTATAAAAACCTATCCGAATGTTTTCCTTAGGAATTAGTTCTTCCAACTCTACGTTAAGAGGAATACCATACTCTGCATTCTCTTCTGCTTTCGGAACATAATAATCTTTCTTTCCTATACGTTCCCCTATTTTTATCATACAAACCATTCCCAAAAACACTACCAGACCATATGCTACAATAATAAAACCGTTTTTCCTCCACTTTAGCTTTTTAAACGAATTCATATATCTTACCAATCATTTAATCTATCCTCAATGTAATTCCAAATAACGAATCAAGTAATGCTTTTTCGTTTGTACTCGAATCATAAAAGTATACTTTTACAAATGCCGGATAATCTCCGGGCACCAAAGCCTCTTTAGAATAACCAAGCCAATCGAAACATTCCACTTGATACCCTGGTGGAATTGCACCAGTTTTAGCTACAACGCAATATTCATAGTGTACATTATAAATCTTTGCTTCCTCATAAGTTATTGTTCCTTCAACATATTCCTTAGGAATCAATACTTCCATCACTGCATCTTGATTAGAAACTGACGGATTACTCATGGTTAAAAACATATTTTTACCACCGCTATACAATGCCTGACTATCGACTTTTATAGTAACCGAATTGATCCCCTCAGTTTTTCATCCTCTCTGTCATTCAAAATAGGAAAAATTGACTTTTCTTCTGCTACAGGCTTATAAGTACCATTCCAATCGTCATTAGTTGAAGTTGTCGCCACGGCTATTATAATTCCAACTTCAAAGATAAAAATAACACCAACTGGAAGCAACCATTTAACCCTCCCAAATTTCTTCCTAGAAGTCAAATTGGTACCCTCCTTTTAAAATCAGAAATCCCCATACTCACACAATTAAAACTTTACACAAAACAACCTTCAATAGGATATCGCAAATTATGTAACTCCTCTCTAACTCTGGCTTTGGTTATAGGTTTTGTGATGTAACCACTGAACCTGACATCCATTACTTCTTTAGCGTGCTCATATTCCGAACATACTGTTGTAAAAATAATATTTGCTCTCGGAAAATGCTCTTTAATCTGTTCAGCCAATGTAATTCCACCATCTGCATACAATTGGATTTCGCAAAATAATATGTCACACCCATTTTGTTTTGCATAAGCAAGTGCTTCCTCTGCTTTCAAAAAGCCGCATACATCTGCATTTTGAGCCAAATTTTGTACCATATTCACTAGTCCATCCAACAAAACCGGATGATTATCCACACATATAATTTGCATTGCATTTCTCCCTTCCAACAAATTTTCTAATAGAAACTACCACTCATATTTTTTGCTTTGATTATAACAGATTGCATCTTACAAATTTCTTACAAGCTCAATAAAAAAAGCCCCCATTTGATTGCCTTTCTTTTCTTTTATATAGAATTATTTATAAGCAAACCACAAGTTACTTCTGCCCAACTGTATTGCATCATACATTCCGCAAAAACTCCGTCTTCCCTTATTTAATAACTATAGTAATCGCAATCTATTCTTTCTGTATCCACTGCATAAGTAAGGATATCTTTTTATAGCACATATTTATGAATCTAAAAGAGTACTCACTTCCAAATATTTTTCCCCTTTAGAGTCATTCTTTTGTAAATGTCCTTACTTCTCCCGCAAAATCCAGCACCAAAGTACTTCCATCACAACTGACCACTTTGATTTCTGTCACCATTCCCTCGATTTCATCGAAGCAGTTCAACGTAATCATACCAGTCTCAGGATCATAGTCATAGCTTTCGCAAGCATCCGAATCATTTACCGGATTACCGCAGGCACAGTAATATCGAATCTCTCCGTTTGTCAGAAAACGAAGGTACTCGATATCGTAACCGGAATCTCTCGTCCATGAAATTCCGCAGAACTCAGCTACTCCGGCAACAATCTCCTCCACCGGTGCTTTCGTCGGCTCAGGCGTCACGGTTGGCTCAAGCGTCACGGTCAGAGTTTGTGTGCCCCCGGTCGGTTTCTCGGTACCACATCCTGTCATTACAATACATGCCATTACCAAAAACATCCATTTTCGTTTCATCCGACTTCCTCCAATACTATTTTACTCGTTTCCCAACCACAACAAAACGACCATCTTCTACATGATACGCACAACAGGTCAATGAAATAAATTCGTCCCCAAACTGTGCCGTCACTCCCGTATCGTAGAATGCCCTCCCCTTAATATTTTGATGCCATGTATTAAACTTGTCTTCCATATCCGCCTAAAAGAACTGATAATTTTTAAATACCTCATCACTCTTCTTATACACCTGCGAATGAAATACCGAAATTAGCTCATATTCTCATTACCCATATAGGAAATCAACGCAAATAATTCGATATTCTTTTCCGTAAGCCTCGTCTTCATACAATCTAAGTTTTCCAAACATCAAGCAGGACTTACGAAAAAGCCTCACAAAGTTTGGCAAACCCTCAAAAACTTTAATTACCCTACTTTTGTTGATATCCTACCATACACTGTCTTACAAATTTCTTACAAACCCAATAAAAAAAGCACCCATTTGGATGCCTTTCTTATCTTTTATATAGAATTATTTATAAGCAAACCACAAGTCGCTTCTGCCCAACTATATTGCATCATATATTCCCCCAAAAACTCCGGCTTCCCTTTTTTTAAATAACTATAATAATCACAATCTATTCTTTCTGTATCCACTGCATATGTCGTACTGGTTTTTACCAAAACACTTTCTGCGTTTACTTCTTTCAATGCCATACGTAAATCATTTATCAATTGATAGAGATAATTTCTGTTCTTTTTATCATCAACACTATCTTCCCATAAAACTGCACAGATTTCTTTTGTAGTTACTCCTGAACCGTTTCTATCAATAAGATATGCCAGTAGTTCTTTTGCTTTTGGTCTTTTAAAATTCAACATCTCTCTGTTTGCATATGCTTCAAAGTTCCCAAAACACTTAATGGTTAACAGTCTTTCTTTAGCTTTTTGGCCTTTAATATGGTCTATCTCTTTTTGTACCGCTTCTGCTGTTATAGGCTTCATCAAATATCCCGAAACATGTATCTTAAATGCATCCACTGCGTACTCTGTATATCCTGTACAAAAAATCACTTTACAGCCCGGTTGCAGTTCTAATAACCTTTCGGCCAATGCTAATCCACCCATGCCCCTCATACTTATGTCCAAAAACGCAATATCAATAGCATTGTCGTTCGCCCATTCTAATGCACTTGAACATACATTAAACGCTACCACTTCATCAATGTCAGGTGATACACTTATTGCTTTCGTTAATGCATTCAACATTGCCTTTTCATCATCTACTGCCAACGCTACCATGTTCTGCACCTTCTTTCGGAATTCTAATTAATGCAATTGTTCCTTTTCCTATAGCACTGTCTATAATCAATGTTCCACCGCACATACCTTCTATTCGTTTCCGAATATTCTTTATCCCTACATGAGTCTTTCCGTCCTCAAATACTGACTCATCAAATCCTACTCCATCGTCCTTTACACAAACTTCATAATAGTTATCGGTCTCATAGCTTGAAATTTTTACTATTCCTCCATTTTCCAGCCCCATAAGTCCATGCTTTATAGCATTCTCTACTAGTGGCTGTATTGTAAGTGCTGGTATCAAAAAATTTTCACTTTGAATATCATACTCTACTTTCATATCTGGAAAACGAATCTGTTCAATGTCGGCATAATGCCTTACATGCTCCATTTCTTTTGACACACGAATTGGCATAGAATTATCCAATTCTGTAAAATTTCCTCTAAGGTACAACGAAAATTTTTGTACCAGTTCTGCCGCTTTTTTCGGTTCTTCTTCACAAAATTCTCCAATCGTCCCCAGTGTATTGTAAATAAAATGTGGTTGTATTTGACTGAGCATTAATGCAATATGACTGTTTTCTAATTCTTCTTTTAACTTCTTGTTCTTTATAGTTGCATGATGATCCATAACTACCAGTTTAGCTCCTTGTAGCAGAAACACAAATAGCATCACCAAAAAGGATACTTTAAAACAAATACCGGAATAATACCTATGATATCCCACACCTATAATATCAAGTAAAATAGCAACATGAATTAATATATATATAATCAGTTCTATGCCTTTTTTCTTCTCTCTTTTTAATTCTAAAAGACACAATATTATTAGTATCAGGCTGACAACACACTGTGAACAGTCCCAAACCATTCTTGTATCATACAGCAATGCTTTTCCGCTGATAGCAACTGCTATCACAAGCAAGTTTATAATAACGGATGCACCCATCACCATTTCTGACACTTTTTTTATATTTCTCTGTTATAGTGTCACACACATTGAGTCCCAAGAAATAAACCCCCAGCATCAGGCACAACTGTCCACCATATGTTCTCATGACTAATAATTCATCCGTAAAATATACCATCATCATGTCAAGCACTGTATAGCCGCCCACAAATAATGTCATGATTCCTGTATTGAACAAACGCTTAGCCATTATACTTTTTAAAGCGGCTGCATAAGCGGAAGCGCCAAGCAACATTATCCCTACAATAAGAAGTCCTGTTCCTATTATCTCAAATGGGTTGATATATAATTTTAAATAAGTCTCCAATACTGTTTTATCTAAAGGTGCAAGAAAGCACGTGGACAAAAGCTCTTTATATGCCTCTTTATTGCCATATTTATGATAATTAATAAAATGAAACTCTACCTCGTCCTCCACAGTAATTTCAGGACAAAGCATCTGTGCCCATCGTTTTCCACACATGGAAGGCATTAAGTCTATTCCGTAGTTCCTAATCTCTGTTGGAGCATCCATATACACCTGTTCCCCATTCACATACATACTTACCCCGATATGATTACAATAGAAATTTAATATTGCTTCTTCCGGTATATCTGTATCAAAATGACCCTTTACTGTAATATCCCCGTCCAGAGCAGACATATCGCTATCTTCACTATATGTATACCAGTTATCTCCATCATAACTGTATTCTCCTGTAAATGTAAGACTCATCGGAATAGGCATACTTGCCTGATTATCGTTTCTTACTACTAAAGTAAGGCAGATGACTGTTATGAGGATAGGCATTATAATTGCTACTGTTCTTATGTATTTATTACTCAAGTGATATCACTCCTTTTCCAGATGCAGTGCGTTGTAAATCGATTTATATATTATCATATATTTTATTATTTTTCTAGTCTCTGTTCGAAGCCAATGTTATAAAGGATAGTCAGCCTTTTACGGCCAACTACCCATTTTCTGTTACATCTCCTCTGCTGGTTCTAACACAAGCTCTACATACTGTTCATAGTTACATCGTAGGTACTATTTTTCTTAATGACTCTCTCTGTCCGAGTTAAGTATTGGTGTGTATAACTGACCTTTTTATTCATTTTTTGTGAATGCCCACAGAAAATGAAAAGGAGCAAGGTATATTTCAACCTTGCTCCTATCGGTCAGTATTTTCAGTTTAATTCAGCAAATTAGAACTTACTGTTTTCTCTTGTTCACGAAAGAACTTATCAGCATAGCAACAATACCAATAATGAGATAGCAACCGCAATACAACAAGAAAGCACGCTCACCCATTTCAAAGAACAGCCACACACCTGCCAAAAATAATCCTGCAACAACGATTGGAAGTGGCCATAGCTGTTTAATATTTTTTCCAGCATAAGCACCGCATACCGCAGAGAATATGGGGTTAACAGCAAAGAACAGCAAAAAACAAATTGCCATTCCTGCACTACCTGCAAACTCTACTGACAGCCACGGACAACCAATCATTAAGAGTATTGCTAACACCGTCCAAGTAATAAACTGTTTCATAACAACACGCTCCTTTGTCAGCTTTTTTATTTATGTAGACAAGAAAAATCCACCAAAAGTTTCATACTACGACTATATCATAGCATATTTATATCCTTTTGTCTCATTCCAGAGACGAGAATTTACAATTTCACAACATTTTCAGATTGCTAACCTCTTCGTATCAAAGGAAATAGGCTTGTACTTGAACTTGGCAAGCGGTATCTTCTTCGTCTGATTAGCCAACAGAGTGATAATGTCATAGGCTTGTTCAAGATAGGTCTTGTGCTTGTTCTTCTCAACCCAATAGAACAGAGCCAAATAGTAATCAAGGAACTTTGAACTTACACCGTGATACAGATACATAAAATCACTGATGTTGTGATGGTAGCCGTTGATATGCCCTAAATGAAATCCTCCGCTTGTATGTTTTCCGCTTGGGATTTGATTTAAGGGTATCTTGTACTTGTTGGCTACGGTTCTATATGCTCTATGGCTATCTGTAACCAAAACGGTGTCTTCGGTGAAATGGGGAACAAGGGTCTTTTCAATATGAATAGGCTGTATTCTGCCGACACAAACACTCTGTAAGAAGTGATTGTTGTTCGTATCCACACAAGACAAACAGCATACTTGCTGATTGCTGATACCTCTCTTTTTCTTCTGTTGCTCGTGTATGGTCTTCAAGACTTGAATGATTTTCTCTGTTTCCAGACCATTGATTGCATTGGAAAATCTCTCTTGTGACCTCAAATCCCCAAGTTTAACATAGTCCAACAACTCATCCTTGTTCTGTTCTTCGTTCTTAATGTACTTATGTAAGAAATCTATGTCAAATCCTTGGTTTTCAACATATTCGATTTTCTTCTCATAACTCAAATGGGTATACGGCATTCTTCCGAGTGTAACCAAGAAGAACATAGGGTCTTTAACGTCCTTAAAAGACAGAGGATAGTAATACTCGTCACTCTCTGCTAAACTCTTGAAATCGTCCTGATTGCTGACAAGCTGATGGAGGACAGAACATACCCTATGTCTGTTGTGGAGTGCAGTCTGCTTGTTGATACCGAGTTCTTTTGCTATGGTACGGCAGCTCTCACCTTGTAAGGTTAACTTGATAAACTCAATCCACTTACCAACAGACAATTTGGAGCGAAAGGCAACGGTGCCGTTGGTATCCCCGAAAGTCTTTCCACAATCTTTGCTAAGGTGCAGACTCGGCAATGGATTAGAAAAAGCCTTATCAATCTTCTCTATTACCGCCATCAACCGTTGAAACAGCTCCGTTTCCTCCGATATACGGTACAGATATGCCAGCTTATTTCCAAAGTACCCACACATGATATAAGGGAAGTTCTGCAATAACAACTTCTTCCCTCCCGTCTTGGATAGCTTTTTGCAGAACTGCTTAAATTTCTGCTCCAATGGATTTGCCTTCTTTACCACAGGTCTGTCTCTCGCCTTTGCTGCTCCGTTTTTCTTAACATTTTTCCCTTTGCTCATCGGCTCTCACTCCTTTCCTTTGTCTTGGTCTTTTCTCTTTCCCTGTTTCGTTTCTGGCTGATGTCCTTGAAGTGTTTCAGCATTTTCTTGATAGA
The DNA here is from genome assembly GCA_045122835.1 of Lachnospiraceae bacterium. Classification (GTDB taxonomy): domain Bacteria; phylum Bacillota; class Clostridia; order Lachnospirales; family Lachnospiraceae; genus JBGVMW01. The sequence continues at coordinate 10,120 of JBGVIB010000047.1, read as the reverse complement.
AGGCTGATTTCTCTTACGCTCATTCGTGGCAACAAACTCCTTGAATGCCATAGTCATGGCATCCATATCCCTTGCCTTGAAGAAAACATAATACTTCGGTGGTTGACAGGATTTGTCCTTTTTCAGAGCAAAATCAATACCATACTTTCTCGCCACACGCTCAAATGCCTTAATATTGCCCTCACTGACCTCAATATTGGTCACTCCGGCATTCTGCCCGACAAGCTCCTTTAAGGTCTGCTTGCCTTTGGCAAATTGGTTCTTTTTCTGCTTTTGAGCGTCAAGAAACATCTTCAACACTTTTTCAAGCTCTGTTGCGGACATTTTTGCCGACCTCACACAAAGAGACACCACCTTCTGGTTTACTTCTTCATGCACATCGTCCTAACCTCCCTTTCCGGGCATTGCCCATTTATTACTGCCTGTTACGGTGGAACAAGCAGCCTGCGTAGCTTCTCCATACACAAAACCTCTCTTTCTTCGTGAAATGAACTTTAGGACAATTTGTCCGAAAGCAATAAAAAAAGGGCAGCTACAAACATTTCTGTTCATAACTGCCCTAACGCTGTTCTTACTTATTCAGTTTTATAATAGATTATCTCTGTCCTGCTTGTTATACAGGAACCTTCTCACTTCCATAATCTTATCATCGCCCTCGTCATCAATAACTACATACCAGACAACAAAGTTTTTCACATAGATACGATAATATGGATACCGTCTTTCCTTCAATGAATGATAAGGCTCAAATGCTTCTGCCACAGGCTGTCTTTCCAATATGGCTTTCTCTACTGCATCCAGCAAGTCATTCGCTGCCTTCTCATTTCCTAAATTCACCGCAATATACACTACCTTCTGCTCCAAATCTTCATAGAACAAAGGTAAATACCGCAGCTTATACTTTGTATCAGCCATTTATCCTCCTCCGAAGATTTGAGAACACTTCCTCATGCGTATATCTTCTGTCATCTTCCATTGCCGCTCTGTCAGCTTCATCCAGTGCGCTTTCCACACCATCTGTTAATCTTGAGTATGCTTCCAGACTTAAAACAACCATTGCACCATAGCCATTCTTGGTTAAATACACAGGTTCTCCTCCTCCAACAGCTTTTTCTATATCCGGAAACTTATTTCTTAAATCTGAAACGGGTCTAATCTGTATCATAGCAACCTCCTTATCAAAACTTTATCATAATTTTATCCACATTTTCATTATACCCGAATATAGTCAATTTTACAATTACCAAAATCATTAAAATTTACTTACATCGACTTTAGGACAATTTGTCCGAAACCTACTAAAATACATCTGATGATTGTCACAACCGCCATGCACAGACGGTATATTGCAACCACACCACCTATCAGACCTCCGATAATACAGTTAAGAGCAAATATGCCAATACTGCCGGATAACCCATAATTTCTCGGAATAAGCCACAAACACATTTTATGTACTCCAAACGGAAAACCAACCAATATCCAAAGCATAAAATAATCTGTTGTTCCGTCCACACTGCAAACCGGATAAAACATAAGCAGTAACAATCCTACCAACACCACAGGCAGAATAACTTTTTTAATAATTTCCATTTGCACATCCTCCTCCGTACATATCGTGGTTTACTTCCGCTTGATAGTAACTGTCAATCGTATTCGGGGCATTGTACAGTGCGGTCAGCAGATATGCCCGGATATTCGCTACCTTGGTTGTATTCTTCTGCATACAGTCCATTACATAGCGAATATGGGTATAATCCAGCTTCAACAGCTTACCCTTGACTAACTGATACGGATAGTCTGCTCCACTGATACGAATATGTTCCCGTTTCACACTGACTGTCTCCACAAGAAGCTCCACAATTTCATCAATCAATGCTCCCTGGTATCCCATTTCCAGCTTGAGTGCATCGTACTCGATATTGCTCTTAATGATTTGGGTATAGGCAGCAATCATATCCATCTCATCCATCCCTCTCTGCACAGGCACATTACCCGGATTGATAGGATTGATGTAATCTCTGTCTGTAATCTGTGTATTAGTCTCTGTATTTGTCCCACAAATCATTGTATGGGGAGGTACATTTTCTTGTAGGACGGTGGTACTTTCTGCTGTACCACCCCTTACATCGTTTTGTATCCCCTCATACATCGTTTTGTCATACCCCCTACAAAATTTTGTACCACCCCCTGCGTTATTTTGCAGGTAGGTATTACAATCTTCTGTACCACCTACTTCTTCGCTTGTTTCCTGCGTTTCTTCGGTAACTTCCTCCGGATATGTAAGCTGATGAAGAACCTCCGCATTTAGGGCAATATACATAAGGTTATAGAGAACCATGCCATTCTCACAAGGAACATCCTAAAACTCTTTCCTTATGACACCCAATTCCTCCAGACGGTCTAAGGCTGCCTTAATGCTTCTTTTCGACTCTCCATAGAGGTCTGCATACTGCTGATATGTTTTCTGCAACAAATCGCCCTTAAATCTCTTTTTCCAGCCGATAACCCTTCCACTCTGCTCGTCCCGTTCCTCTGCCGGACGATACCAATACACAATATCAGATAAGAGGGTAATGGCAAGCAGATAAGGCTTGCCATTTGGTCTGGTAATGGTACTATACCATATCTGCGATATCACATTGCCGGATATGTTCATCATGCCCATAGCATCTACAATCTGATTTCCGCTTGTTATATATCCCATTACCTTCGACCTCCTTCCTGCTTCCATTTCTCAAGAAGCTCATATATCACTTCTTCAATCTCGTCATTGGAATATTCCGCTGTGAAATACTCCTTAATGCGGTCTGCCTTCAGCGTGACCTTTTTTGCCTTCGGTTTTTCCTCTGACAGAAGCAAATCTATCACTCCTGCATTGAGTTCTCCGGAAAGGCTGTATTTCTTCAAAGTTGCTGCCTGTGTTCCGTTTGGAACTACATTCAGCTCCATAATTTTCTTGTAAAGCAATGTCTGTTCTTCTACCGACAGATAGGAAATATCAACACCGGATATGAAACCTAATTTCTTTTCATCAACCATATTAAGCAGCTCCGGTATCAGTTCCGCCAAGCGGATATATCTCTGAACCATTTTTCCGTTATCTCCGGCAGCTTCGCCAACTTCATCATAGGTATTCTTTTCTGCCTTGCTTCCCTGATGTTTCATAGCTTCAAACTTCATTTTATAGGCTTTCGCCTTTTCGCTCGGTAATATGTCCTCACGCTGAATATTTGAGTCCACCATGATAATCGTTGCTTCATCATCGGTATAATTTCTCACGATAATCGGCATTTCAGACCGTCCGGCAAGTTCAGAACCTCTTTTTCTGCGGTGTCCCGCAATCAGCTCATATCCGCCCTCTGCTCTTGGTCTAGCTATTCCCGGCATGAGAACACCATACTGACGAATACTTTCCGTTGTTTCTTCCATCTTTTCATCATCGACCACTCTGAACGGGTGGTCTTTGAATGTGTATAACTCCGTAAGAGGAGCAATAATTATTTTCTCTGTATCTTCACTTTCCTCATTGCTGATACCAAGCAAATCATCGTAGGAAGTAAGCTGAATTTCCTTATTATTTCTCTTTCGCATGGTTCAATACCTCCTGTGCAAGTCTCTCATAGCTTTCCGCACCCTTACTTGTATTGTCATACTCAAAAATGCTTACTCCCTCGGAAGCGATTTCTGCGATAGCTTCCGACCTTGGTATCGCACTGTCAAAAATATTGACTTCTTTTCCGTAGGCTGTATGTACTGCCTGCTTGTTTCTCTTGGAATTGTTGTATCTGCTTGCATCCATTGTAAAAAGGATACCTTCAATCTCAATATCCAGATTAAAACGCTGTTTTGTGCCTTTGTAGACCTTCAAAAGCTCCGTAAGTCCGTCTGCCGCATAAAACTGTGGCTGTACCGGAATTAGTACGCTGTTGGCTGCTGTCATTGCATTGATTGTCAACATACCAAGTGACGGCATACAGTCAATAATGATGTAATCATAATCGTCCTGTAAAAGCTCCAGATACTCCTTCAGCACGTTTTCCCTATCCTCAACCGTGATTAAGGACATATCCATGCCCGTAAGCAGTTTATTGGACGGAACTACATCAACACCCTCTTTATGGCTTAAAATGGCTTCTCTAGGCTCAAATTCAATGCCCATAATTACATTCTCAAGCATATTCTTTAATGTTACCTTCAAATTCTTTGGGAACCCTAATCCAAGGGTCAAGTGTCCCTGCGGGTCTGCATCCACTAACAACACTCTCTGTCCTAACCTTGCCCACCCTACTCCTAAATTGATACTTGTGGTGGTCTTACCAACGCCACCCTTTTGATTTGCGATTGCTATTACTCTGCACATGATAATTCTCCTTTTCTCTACTGTTCTTTTACGTTGCTCTTTTTCACTTCTACATAAGCTCTATGAAATTTGTTGGTTCCCTTGTTCGGGTACAAATCTGAAAACTCTGTTACTTCCAGCTTGGGATTTCTCTGCAATATCTTCCCAAACCACTTAATATCGTTTTTAGTTCCCATCAATCTGATTTTCAACATCAATCTAATCCTCCTAATAAAGCATAGAGTTTTCGATTGTCCTTCGTGTATTCCGGATAACGGATTTGTATTGCCTGCCAAAAATACGGAGCATACCCACAACAGAATAACTCCTCCACGGTATACAACCTACATTCTGTCAACTGTCCCTCTGCATCGTCATAATCATTTACGCTTGGTGTTCCGTTACAATACAAATTAAACGCCATTCGCACCACTCTCTGACTTCCGCTTGTCTGCCAACCCTCATGTAATCACTCCGGCTTTACATATCCCGTTTTGAAATCGTAAACTCTGTTCGCATTTTCCCTTGTGTCATTACAGATACCAAGACAATAACAAAGTGCCTTGTGGTACACATCCTGATACCTGACCTCTTTCAATTTCTCATGGTAGAATTTCTCATGTGCTTCGCTAATAAAAATCATTTTGCCTTCATTCTCGGCAGTTGCACCTAACGCTGTACTGTTCATGTGTTTTCCTCCTAATAATTTTTTGACTATAACAAAAAAGGACAAACTCATTTGCTAAAATGAATTCGTCCTTTAAGGCGTAGTTATTAGGTTATTTGAATACACCGTCATGTGTTATTCGGTACTATTGGGTATTTTTTTGATGTACTATTGATGTACTAACCCTTTTTTGATGTACTGTTTCAGAAATCGAAGTCTTTAAAAAAGCTCCTTTTTCGCTCAATCATTTCGTCAATTCTGGCTATGTAATTATTGACATCTTTGACATTTTCGCAACGTTCAATCCTTCCGTCCGGATATACCGCTTTGGTGGATGCACCTGCTCCCAATGCTACGATAGTCTGTTTTTCTTCCATAATCAAGATATTATATAAGCCTTCTTTACCTTCTTTCGCATATCCAACATTTTCTAAATTACCTGCCATATTTTTTTGCCTATACAGATAATACGGATGCAATCCCCATTTTGCAGCATATTCAGCTGTACATGCCATCATATCCTCTGTATTATCCATCATACAAAGTCTCTGATATTGTTCACCTTCAAGATTTAATCTGGATGCCCTCTTCACCGCTAATGAATGCACTGTAAGACTTTCCGGACGAAGCTTATCAAGTTCTTCCATAGTATGTTTTACTTCCTCTATAGATTCCTCAGGCAGACCAAGAATCAAATCCATATTAATATTATGAAATCCCACTTGTCTGGCCAATTCAAAGGCATCTATAGTCTGTTTCACTGTATGCTGCCGCCCTATCAGCTTCAATGTCTTATCATTCATTGTCTGTGGGTTAATGGAGATTCTCTCCACTCCCATTTCTTTTAACACACGAAGCTTCTCAAGGGTAATACTATCCGGTCTTCCTGCTTCCACACAAAACTCTTTGACGTAAGTAAAATCAAAAGAATCCTGCAACTTTTGAATCAGCTTCTGCAGCTGCCAAGCTTCCAAAGTAGTAGGTGTACCACCGCCAATATAAACGCTGTCTAAACGCATTCCCCGCATACGCTCTGCTGTATAATCAATCTCCTGAAACAACGCATCTAAATACTCCTGGATCCTGTTTTTCCAGGAGAACAAAGGGTAAGATGTAAAGGAACAATACAAACAGGTTGTAGGACAAAAGGGTATCCCCACATAAAGGCTATACCCGGAAGCGTACTCTTCTTCTGACAAAATGGACAATTCACGCTTTGCTATCTCAATGCTTAAAGCAATCTTTTCGTCACTTACCCCATATGTATCCTTAAGATACTTAGCAGCTTCCTCCTCAGTCTTTCCTTCTTCAAGCAATGCCATCGGCAGCTTAGTTGGACGTATGCCTGTCAAATTGCCCCAAGGCAGTGTTCTTCTAGTCTCTGCTACCAGAATTTTGTATAATAGCTTTTTTAGCTGGTTTTTTGACTCTTTACGGTCATCTTTATTATATTCTGCCTGTTCCTGCGCAACGCATGTATCATCCTTAAAGCAACGACAGCTAATAGTGCTGTCATCAAAGTCAATTACATAACTATGCACCTTATCCGTAACGGTTTCATAAGGTGCTGTAGTTTCATATTCCTCTCGTGGATAAAATGCTTTTACCAGAGAATAAATATCATATTCAAAACTATTTTTGTTAATATATAAATTAATCACTGTTCTACTTCACTTTTCGTTTTATACATATGGATTATTTACTTTTTCGTAGCCAATGGTTGTCTCATCACCATGACCAGGATAAACAATTACATTTTCCGGCAACACGAATATTTTCTCTCTGATTGACTTTACGAGAGCAGACTGACTTCCCGTTGGCAAATCTGTTCTTCCCACAGATTCCTGAAATAATGTATCACCACAAATTAAAATACCTTCTGATTCCAGATAAAAACAGACACTTCCAGCAGTGTGACCTGGCGTATGAATTACTTTTATCTCTGGCATATCCGGAAATTGTAAAAGTTCTCCATCTTCAACTGTCTTGTCTGCCTTTACACTGATGGATCTTGACATTGAACTAGAACAATTCAAAGACGGACTTTCTGCCAAATCCGCTTCCCCACTATAAATATAAACAGGAACCTTCGCTGACTTTCTTAACTCATTCACACCACCAACATGGTCAAAATGACCATGTGTCAAAAGAATTGCTTCTAACTCTAACTGGTTCTGCTTCAAAGTCTCATATAGTTTTGCCCCCTGCTCCGGAGGATCTACCATAATTGTTTTTCTCGTCTCATTGTTGTATAACAGATAGCAATTTGTTGCTACCTGTCCAATTACCATATGTGCAATTCTAAATTCTTTCATATTTCCCCCATTTCCATCGTGCTATTTAACTATTTGTTCTCTCGATATCAATAATACCTTCTACCTGGCGCACTTTATCAATTACCTTTGTCATTTCTTCCTTATTGGCAACCTCAAAAGAAACCTCTATTGTTGCTGTATTATTTTTACTTGTTCGAACACTTAATGATATTACATCAATCTTACGTTCTGTAAAAATCTTTGTAACATCCATAAGCAGTTCTCGTCTGTTTTCTCCAAAAATCTTGACTTCTGCCAAAAATTTCTCACTGGTATTATACACAACAGACTGTTCCCACTCAGCATCTATCAAGCGTTCTCTCTCACTGTCTTCTAAATTAATTACATTTATACAATCAGTTCTATGCAGTGAAATTCCTCTTCCCCTGGTAACAAAACCAACAACCTCATCACCTGGCAAAGGATTGCAACATCTTGAATATCTGACGTTAATGTCATGCACACCTTTGATAATTATGCTGCTTGCTGATTTTTTTTGCACTGGTTTGTCCTTGGCAGCATCATTAATATTCTGCAACACTTCTTCATTCGGAATTAACTTCGGATGATCCTTCTCATATAATTCCTGAAGCTTATTTATAACCTGACCTTCCTTTAACCCACCATGTCCAATTGCAGCCAATACGGAATCCCAATCTCTAAAACCATATTTGCGCATTACGACTTCCATAGTCGATTGCTTCAGAATTTCAGACAAAACAATCGCCTTTGTTTTACAGTATTTTGTTATCAGTTCTTTTCCTTTTAATATATTTTCTTCCTTAAATTCATTACGAAACCACTGATTAATTTTATTCTTAGCCTGTGTACTCTTTACGATATTAAGCCAGTCTCTGCTCGGTCCTCTTGAATTCTGGGATGTCATAATCTCAATTCTGTCACCGTTCTGAATCACGTAATCAATAGGTACAAGCTTGCCATTTACTCTGGCACCTACCATCTTATTCCCCACTGCCGAATGTATACTGTAAGCAAAATCAATTGGAGTGGAACCATTTGGTAAATTTTTCACGTCGCCAGTCGGGGTAAAACAATACACACTTTCAGAGAATAAGTCCAAATCGCTTTTTAGCAATTTCATAAACTCTTTGTTATCAGACATTTCTCTCTGCCACTCTAATATCTGACGCAGCCAGCTTAATTTTTCTTCTTCCTGCATCTCTACATTCTTGCCATCACTAGCTTCTTTGTACTTCCAATGTGCAGCAATTCCGTATTCTGCCGTTCTATGCATTTCGTAAGTACGAATCTGTATTTCAAAGGGCTGGCCATTTGGACCAATCAGAGTGGTATGCAAAGACTGATACATATTCGGTTTCGGCATGGCTATATAATCTTTAAAACGCCCCGGAATTGGTTTGTATATCTCATGGATGACACCTAATGCCGCATAACAATCTTTTACATTTTCTACAATAATGCGAACAGCAAACAAATCATAAATCTGATCTAATGTTTTATTCTGATTGACCATCTTACGATATATGCTAAAGAAATGCTTTACACGACCATCAATCTGGGCATTCACAATACCTGCTGTCTCAATGCCCTCTCTGACATCCCCAACAATCTCATGTACAAATTCTTCTCTCGCCACCTTACGCAACTTGATCTTATCTGCCAGTTCGTAATACACTTCCGGTTCTAAATATTTTAAAGATAAATCATCTAATTCTATCTTTATCTTAGAAATACCCAGCCGCTGGGCAATTGGCGCGTAGATATCCATAGTTTCTCTGGCTTTTTCCTTTTGCTTCTCCGGCCTCATATATTTTAGTGTACGCATATTGTGAAGACGGTCTGCTAATTTTATTAAGATTACACGGATATCCTTTGCCATGGCAAGGAACATCTTTCTTAAATTTTCTGCCTGAACCTCAACCTTATCTGCCTTATATGACAACTGTCCTAATTTGGTAACACCATCAACTAACAATGCTACCTCTGCACTAAATTGTTCTGCTATTTCTTCATCTGTCATTACAGTATCTTCTACCACATCATGAAGCAATCCGGCAACAATTGTCTCCTTATCTAGTTCTAAATCTGCTAAGATTATGGCTACGCATAACGGATGAATGATATACGGTTCTCCTGATTTACGTGCCTGTCCCTCATGGGCATTTGCCGCAATGGAATAAGCTTTTTCTATCATGGAAATATCATCTGATGGGTGATACTTCCTCACGCTTTGAATCAGCTCATTATATAAAACATCGGGGCTTGTAAAATCCTGCATAGTTTTTATATTTTCATCATTCACAGGCTTCTTGCCTTCTGTTGCTCTTTCGTTTGTACTACGAATCACATCTTGTACTCCAGGCATAATTATCACCAACTTCACATAAAATTTCTAATTCCGCTGAATATTCTTTCACATGTAGTATTATAAATTCATTTGTCTAAAAATGCAATTATATGTTACATTTTTTTATCATAAAATTTCACACTTGTATTATATTACTGAGATGGTTAAATATTAATGTAATATTTATGAATCAATACCGGGTATAGAACATGGGAAAGTATATATGGTCTTATTTTTGCCATATTTCTCGTGTTTAAACTTTGAGAATATAAATTCTGGTTTGTGGGGGTGTTGAATCATGGTCGCTACCCAGACGTGAATTGGCGGAAGGGGCTCCCAGGGGCAACTCAGACTTACACTGCAGGTGAGCCGCTTGCTGGCATGGCATATTCCACGCAGACCGAAGCCAACGTTCCGGTGAACTAACTCCCAAGTACGACTAAGACATTCGGGGTGTGGCCCTCATG
>JBGVIB010000046.1:0-20055 GCA_045122835.1 Lachnospiraceae bacterium | reverse complement strand
CATGTAGCATAAGTACTGAACTTATACCCTTTCTGATAGTCAAATTTGTCAACAGCCTTCATCAGGCCCATGTTGCCCTCCTGAATCAGATCAAGGAAAGGCATTCCTCTTCCGACATACTTTTTGGCAATACTTACTACCAGACGAAGATTGGCCTCTGCTAATCGTTTTTTTGCTTCCTCGTCACCTTCCTCCATACGCTTTGCCAGTTCAATTTCTTCTTCGGCATTCAACAGTGGTACTTTACCAATTTCCTTCAAATACATACGCACCGGGTCTTCTGTACTAACACCATCAGGTACAGAGAGGTCAATATTCTCTACATCGATTTCATCTTCATCAGTGAGAATAATCTCGTCGTCTTCATCATCGTCTTCGTTTGCCGGGATTCTGAGAACGTCGATATTTTTTGCCTCTAGCAAATCTAGTATTTTTTCAAACTGCTCAGCATTCAATTCCAGTTCTTTGAAATGGTCACTGATTTCCTGATATTCCAGCACATTTTTCTTCTTTTGTGCCATATCTAATAATTCCTGTAGCTTTAACTTGAATTGTGCCTTGTTGCTTTCAACCATGATTGTTATTCCTCCATAACCTGATGTAATTATTATTTTAACCTCAATCCTATAAAATATGCAGTTTCTGCATTTCCGAATCCAGGTTCTGTTTTACGTTTGTTAATTTTTGTAATCCAGCAATGTCCATAATGTCAATTTGCTCAATGGCATGAGTAATTCCATTCTCCTTTACACGACGCACCGTATCATACAATGCGCGCTTCTGTTCTTCCTCTGTCTCCACAGCCAAAGATGCATTAAACAAAGACGCTGCTTCGCTTTGTTCTTCCTCTGTTGCAAACATGCCAATAATTCTGGCCGGATTCATCTGCCCTTCTTCAAACTGGGCAAACAATACCTGTGCTGCTTTATAATATAATTCTTCTGTAAAATCCTCTGGAATAATAAAGCCTTTTATCTTCTCATATAATTCCGGCTTTTCAATGAGCCAGGTCAACAAAAGCTTTTGGGCTTTACGAATACCATTTTCTTTATTTTTCAAGTTGGTTCGTTCGCTCTTAAATTCCTCCTGCTGCTTGCGGCTGTCAGCCTGCAAGCCTGCCCGATTCACCTGCTCCGTCAGATTTTGTACACTGATTCGATACTTTTCAGCTACCTTTTCTACATAATTTCCCCGTTCTAATGGGTCTTCAAACTGTAGTAGCTTTACCGCCATTTCGCGGTAAAATGAAGTTCTGGCATCCGGATCATTCAAATCATAATCCTGTTCTAAAATCCGGAGTTCAAAAAAGAAGCTGTTCTCCGCATTCTCTAATCGCTCCTCAAAAGCCTCCCTACCCGAATTTTTAATAAATTCATCTGGATCCTTGTAAGGTGACAACGACAATATGCGAGCGGTCAATCCCGCCTGCCTGCATATAGGTATGGCACGCAAGGCAGCTTTTACGCCGGCTCCATCACTGTCATAAGCTAATATAACCTTACCAAAATACCGCTTAATCAAAGAAGCTTGTCCTGTGGTAAAGGCGGTTCCTAACGACGCAGCTGCATTCTGAAAGCCTGCCTGGTGCATGGCAATCACGTCCATGTAGCCTTCACACAGGATAAGATAAGGGCTTCTGGCAGACTTTGCTGCATGAAGCCCATACAGATTCCGGCTCTTGTCAAATATTTTTGTTTCAGGAGAATTTAAGTATTTTGGCTTTCCATCTCCCATTACGCGCCCACCAAAGCCAACGACACGACGGTTCACATCCATAATCGGGAACATGACACGGTTCCAGAATTTATCATAGGCTCCCCGCCTTTCATCATAGGATATCAGACCTGTTTCCTTAAGAATATCGTCAGAATAGCCTTCTCTCTTTAGGTATTGGTACAATTCATTACCTTGTGCCCCTGCATACCCTAATCCAAAAGACTTTATGGTTTCTTCTGATAACTCTCTGTCTTTAAGATAGCGGTATGCATGTCCTGCATCCCCCATTCGCAATCGTTTAAAGTAATAGGTTGCTGCCTTTTTATTAATTTCTAACAAAATTTTCTTAATATCAGATTGCCGTTTCTGCTCTGAGGTCATTTCACCTTCCGGCAACGCCACTCCCACACGCTCTGCTAAACGCTTCACGGCTTCCGGGAAGGAATCATTTTCGTATTTCATCATAAAAGTAAATACATTCCCTCCTGCCCCGCACCCAAAACAATAAAACATCTGCTTGGATGGCGTGACAGAAAATGACGGGGACTTTTCATTATGAAACGGGCAGAGACCAAAATAAGTACTCCCCCGCTTCTGTAACTTCACATACCCGGATATCACATCCACTATATCATTTTTTAACCTGACTTCTTCTACTAATTCGTCATCGTAATACATGATAATACTCTACTTTCTATTTTTTATACCTGCCAGGATTTTGGTATGAACAATGCCTGGAACTGCTTTACTGCATATGAATCTGTCATTCCTGCAATATAATCGCAAATTACTCGTTCCTTTTTCTCGTCTTTTTCATTATGCATCAACCGATATCCTTCCGGTAATTCCTCAAAATGCTTTAGGTAATATTCGTACAAAGATTTCAGCATATTGATTGCCTTTAATTCTTCTGCCTTTGCCCTTGGATGCAAATAGACAGCCTCAAACATAAACTGTCGCAAACCCTTCATTGCACCGTCCACCTCTGGTGACATGCTGACAGCATCTTTTTCATAACTGTTCATAATCATATCATGAATCATGGTATTTAATCGTTGCCTGCTACTATGTCCTAACACTTCTGTAAATTGCTTTGGCAGGCTATCTTCTGTTAAAATACCGGCTCTTATGGCATCATCAATGTCATGATTTATGTAGGCAATCTTATCCGCAAAACGCACAATAGCTCCCTCTAAGGTAGCAGGAGTTCCATTTGTTTGGTGATTTAAAATACCATCACGAACCTCCCAAGTCAGATTCAGTCCGCATCCTTTTTTCTCCAATTTTTCTACAATACGCACACTTTGAATGTTATGCTCAAAGCCTTCACTGCATATTTCATCTAAAGCCCGCTCTCCTGCATGACCAAATGGTGTATGCCCCAAATCGTGCCCCAATGCAATGGCTTCTGTTAAATCCTCATTCAAACGCAATGCCTTCGCTATTGTTCTGGCAGTCTGTGAAACTTCTAAAGTATGGGTCAGTCTTGTTCTATAGTGATCCCCCTCCGGCGACAAAAATACCTGCGTCTTATGGCGCATTCTGCGAAAAGATTTTGAATGCAGTATCCTGTCACGATCCCGCTGATAGACTGGACGAATATCACAAGGTGGTTCATCTGTCTCCCGGCCTTTTGACTTGTTGCTAATAGCTGCATATGGACTTAAATATGCTTCTTCCCATTTTTCTACATTTTCCCGAATCGTCATACTTCCCTCGATTCTGCCGTCAACAGGCGGCTACACTGCCGAATTTATTTTTCCCATAACTGTTTACCATCTAGCTCATAAGCTATGTGTAACTGAACGGTTATGTTTTCTCTATACTTTATATATTCGCTGTGTTATTATTATTTCCTTTTTCTTTATTATATTGAAAAACAATTTTTAACATTTTATCTGCAAATACTAAAAATAAACTCTGCTATTTTATCTATGGCATCATATGCTTCCTTAAATGGCGACATCTGAAAAACATGCCATTTTCCCCGGTACACGTCCATTTTTACAGAAACATTATCCGCTATTAATTTCTTCTGTATCATTTTAGTATCATCCAATAAGATTTCATTGGACCCCACTTGCAGGTAAACTGGCGGAAAACCCGTAAAATCAGCAAATAACGGAGAAATCAGCGGATTGGACAAATCCTCCTCTGGTGCATAGCTTTTGATTGCTTTGTCTAAGTATTCACTGTCTAAAATCGGATCTACTCCTTTCTTTTTTTCATGGGAATGACCGGAACAAGTCATATCGGTCCAAGGTGACATACCAATAATTCCTCTTGGTAGCAGGCGATTCTGTTCCCGAAGCTTTAACGTCATTGCAAATGCAAGATTTCCACCAGCAGAATCACCAACAATGATAACATCACGACTTCCATATCCTAAATACATTAAATAATCCCATGCCTTCAGTCCATCCTCTAATGCAGACGGATAAGGGTACTCTGGAGCAAGACGATAATCAAAGCTTAACACATCCATAGAAGTAGATTTTGCTAATTTTGTGGTTAATGTTCGACAATAATTGATACCGCCTGTCATATAGCCACCGCCATGGCAATACAATATCACATATTTCTTTATATGTGGTCTGTCTACACGCACCCACTCCGCCTGCATCCCATCAATCTCGAAATCTTCAAACAAAATCTCCTTGTCTTTCCCATACAGCATTCCGATGGTTTCCTGAGACTGTCTCTGCTTGTCAATATTATCGTTTTCTACAATACTGTGCACTGCTTTGATCGCCTTCATTAAACCTTGATTTTTCTTTTCTTTTCGTTCCATACTTCCTTCACCCCAATAATACGCACAATTATTAAAATTATAACATAGTTCTACATGCTTTTTCAAGTTGCCACCCACTTATTTTTTATGTATAATATATGTAACTATTCAGTACCCTCATAGTTACTAATATATTATAAAAAAGTCACTCTATACTTATCTCAGTAAAGGAAGCAGCTTTTATGGCAAAACAACCAAAAAAACAAACACCTTCATGGTTTAAATTAGATTTGTCTGCCAATGTGTATCCAACGCTTCAGCGACGGAACTTTTCTTCTGTTTTTCGGCTTTCTGTAACATTAACAGAAGACATTGATCCGGTTCTTTTGCAAAAAGCGGTGGATCAGACAATGCCTCGTTTTCCCACCTTCGCTGTCATGATGCGTAAAGGTGTGTTCTGGCGGTATTTAGAAAAAAATCCAAATCCTGGCCCATTTGTACAGGAGGATATAAAAAACCCTTGTATGCCTATGCCCTTTAAAAACAAAGGGAGATATTTAATCCGCATTTATTATTACAATTGTAAAATTTCTTTGGAATCCTTTCACTCTCTTTCGGATGGAAATGGTGCCATGGTACTTTTACAGACACTGACCGCTGTATATCTACGATTAAAAGGGTATCAGATAGAAGTTGGTGGACTGGTATATGATATTAATGAAGCTCCGGAACCGGAAGAATACGAAGACGCTTATATTCGGTATGCCAACTCAAAAGTGCATCCGCCAAGAGCACAGGATCGGGCATACCGGCTGCAAGGTACACCGGAACCATTTTATACATTAAATATTATTGATGGCATAATGCCTGCTGATAAAGTAGCTGCTGTTGCCAAATCCTATCAGGCAACCATTACAGAATATTTAAACAGTGTATTGATCTATGCTCTTTTGCAGCATCAATATTTGGAAAAGCCCTTATTTCTACGACCGGTAAAGTTAGCAATGCCTGTGAACCTGCGACGTTTTTTTCCATCCAGAACATTGCGTAATTTTATCACCATGGTGTATCCTACTATCGACCCACGCTATGGTGAGTATACGTTTGAAGAAATTATTAAACAGGTTCATCATTACATGCAGTTTTATTTGAATGACAAATTTTTAAATGCAGATATCACTACCAATGCTGCCACACAACAGAATCCAATTATCCGCATTGTACCGCTATTCATCAAGGATTTTGTGGTAAAGCAATTTTACACCAGGGTACAGGATAAACAATCCAGTGCCGGGCTTACTAACATGGGAGTGATTACCGTTCCGGAAAGTATGAAGCCTTATGTAACACAGTTCGATGCCATTATGGGACAGCCGTTTTCTGCCCGTACAAATTGTGCAATCTTAAGCTATAACAACAGACTGACTATTAATTTTGCCAGTGCCATTAAGGAAGCAGAAGTAGAACGGCTGTTTTTTACTAAACTTGTACAAGATGGTATTCCTGTTCGTATTGAAAGTAACCGTGAATAAAGAATTTTAAAGAGGTGTTCGTATGTCTTATTGTGTAAATTGCGGCGTAGAGCTTCATCCTACTGCCAGCAAATGCCCTTTATGTGATACAGAAGTTATCAATCCCAAATATCCGGTGGACCAGACATCCCCTACCCCTTATCCAAATACAAAGGGACAGGTAGACCGTGTTTCAAAACGGGATTCTATTATTTTGTTAAGTTCCATTTTCGGGTCCACTGCACTTGCCTGTGGACTTCTTAATATTTTTATACTGAACAAAAGTGCCTGGTCTGTTTATATCATTGGTGCCTGTATTATGCTTTGGATTTGTATTGTGCCGGCTCTTGCCATTCGGAAGCTGCCTTATTATGCGAATCTGCTATTAGATGGTGCTGCGGTATCCATTTATATTTATCTGATATCGCTGCAGTTTCCTGGTTCTGATTGGTTTGGGCGTTTTGCATTTCCTATTATTGCTATTTTAGATCTGCTACTTATTCTTTTTGTATATTGCAGAAGAACTATTTCTTCTAGCACTCTTGTAAGCGGCATTTACCTTTGTATCGGCATCGGCATTTATTGTGCATTTATTGATTTTATGATTCATTTGTATTTTTTTGCAGAATCTACTATTAGCTGGTCTGCTATTGTTTTGTCCTGCTGTGCTGTCACGTCGATTGTATTGATTACCATTGTGACTCGCTCTAAGCTGCGGGATGAAGTGAGACGGCGGGCGCATTTTTAAATCGCGGAACTTTTTACGTCAAAAAATTGCAGACATTACATTTTAAAAGAAATGATTATCATTTTCCGGCATACAAAAATCCTATATACAATGTTACGTTCAGACATTGTATATAGGATTTTTTATATTAACACCGGCTGCTTAATTTTACAGTGCAGCTATATCCATTCTTCCATTGTATATCTGCCCAATTGCCATCTTTCCATTACTTTTATTAGAAAAACTATAACCCCCTGTAACTTTTGCCCATCTTCCATTGCTCATATTACAATAAAAATGGTTACATCCTGTTACTACAAGTGTTTTGTCACTATACAACTTTGCTGTGCCACAACATTCTAACTGATATGTTGTGAATGTAACCTCCTCTGTTTCTAAATCACACCCTGTCATCGTGCAAAGGGATAACCACATCAAACACCAAAGCGAAAATGCCATTCTTACCTTTTCTTTTCTATTCCTCATACCTATCCTCTTTTTGTAATTACGTAGATTAGTATTGCGAAAATCATACCTGCCAGTAAATTGTCAGAATTGTTTGTGATAACTTTTTCACTTCATTGACATTTCACAAATACCCATTTTTATATACAACAAAAGCTTAGCACTCTGCATTTCTTATGTCAATAAGCCCTGCCTCTTTTCTACTTTTTACACAAATATATGCCTGTCACTTTAGGCGAAAATAAAATAATTTAAAACACGCGCTAATCGCTTTCCGACTTATAGGCAATTTCTCTCGACACATCATAAGCTGTTCAACATGTCATGATAATAGCATTTTTTCCAATTATTAGCATATAAAAAGAGAAAAATATGTGCATTTCCTCTTTTTATACCATCTATCAAGTGCTTGTAAAAACACTATTATTAATTGAAGTACACCAAATCATCCTCTGGCTTTTCTGCCGGTTCAATGGCTTTTGCATATAATACAGGGCCATCCCCTTCATATTCCTTACGATATTCGCTCTGTACCTCTGCTGTTATCATAATCCAGTCTCTGGTCTGATATTTATCTAACTCTGGCAACGTACAGGTACAATCAAATCCAATAAAGCCAATATCATCTGCGCAACAAGTCATTGCAAATCTTCCTGGTACAAACTGGTTCTTTGCCATTTTTGGTGATTTATACACTACGGCTTTGTATTTTACCGTTTTACCCACATAGCGGCTTATATTGTCCATAGCATCCACATAGAACAAGCCAAAATCATCATCTTCAATCTCTATAACAGGGGCATTGATATCAAATGGCATTTCATCATTTTCAAATCCATCTGTCTCGCCCTCTGCTGCTTCAAAATAAATCTGGGCACGCTTATTGACTGCCTTTACATTTCTTCTAAGAACTGTCTTCTCTGTCTTAGAAGTACAACGATTGAAGATAACCATATCTGTATTGGCAAGCTGTGACGATATCAAGGAGCGCATGTTGTTTAAATACATGGTAAAGGTCGGCTCCGCTACGGTAGTAATGGTCTGCACAAGCTGCCATCTTCTAGGAAATACAAGGTCATCAAAATCTACCGGCCACATACCGTTGTACTCAATGACTACTTTTTTCGGTCTGTGCTTGCCGTGAAGTCCCTTGAAAAATTCATAGGTTAATGTTTCTTTTTCTTCTACTATTTCTAAAGCTATGTTATTCTTTTCTAACACTGCCTTGTCATATTCGACTTCTCCCTCCTCACAGGCGATAAGAAGAATCTTATCCCCATTTGCAAAGCCCGGATCTTCTAAATTGTCCATAATAAAGGTTGTCTTACCACTGGATAAGAAACCGGTAAATAAATAAACTGGTATTTCTAACATGATTTCCTCTCATTCTGCCGCCTTAGCGACTTTTCAATCAAAAAGGAAATTTGTGTTTTCACACAAATTCCAGGTTAAAAATGTAATTTTTTAACCTTAGAGCTCAAATAATTTCACTAACTCTTCTTTCTTTAAATCTGTTCCAATTACACACAATCTTCCTGTGTAATCTGCCTGTCCTGTACGAATCTCGTATTCACCAGGAACTAAATCGAAGTACATCCATTCGCCGCCTTCACTTGGAATCATACCTTTTGCACGCAGAATTTTACCATATTCCTCTGTAGATGATAATGTCTTTAATGCTGCTTCTAATTTGTCTTTTGCAAAGACATGTGGTGTCTCTACGCCCCAGCTGGTAAATACATCATCTGCGTGGTGATGACCATGATCGTGATGATGACCACAGCTACATTCTTCACCGTGCTCATGGTGATGATGTTCCTCGTCATGATGGTGTCCACAGCCACATTCCTCGCCGTGTTCATGGTGGTGATGATGTTCCTCATCATGGTTGTGACCACAGCCACATTTTTCACCGTGTTCATGGTGGTGATGGTGTTCTTCGTCATGGTTATGTCCACAACCGCATTCCTCGCCGTGTTCATGGTGATGATGTGCCTCATGCTCATGTGTATGTGCAATTGCATCCTTCATTAAATCTTCTAACAGGGAATTTCCTTTTTCCATAGCCTCTAAAATCTGCGCACCCTGAATCTTGGTCCAAGGTGTTGTAATCACGGAAGCCTCATGGTTATGTTCACGTATTGCGGTCATTAACTTGTCTAACTTCTCGGCACTCATCTGGTCTGTACGGCTTAACACGATGGTTCCTGCATGTTCAATCTGGTTGTTGAAAAACTCACCAAAATTCTTCATATACATCAATGCATTTTTTGCATCTACAACAGCAGTTGCACTGTTTAACACTACCTCTGCATCGGTTACATTTTCTACTGCTGTCATAACATCTGATAATTTTCCAACACCAGATGGCTCAATTAGAATTCTATCCGGGTGGAAACGCTCAATGACTTCCTGCAAAGCAGTTCCAAAATCACCTACTAAAGAACAGCAGATACAACCAGAATTCATCTCGGTAATCTCAATTCCTGCATCCTTTAAAAATCCACCATCGATACCGATTTCACCAAACTCATTCTCTATTAACACCAGCTTCTCGCCTTTATATGCTTCTGCAATCAATTTCTTGATTAAAGTTGTCTTACCAGCACCTAAAAAACCTGAAAACACATCTATTTTTGTCATGTCAACCTCCATCTTGCCGCCTTCGTGGCATACTACTTAATGTTACCATTATCAATAAAATACTGTTATTCTTTTAATTTTTGATATGCTAGTGTACAGTATAGACTTTTTTCCCTTTTTTATCAAGGCATTTTTATTGTGAAAAACGATAATATTTCTCTAAAATTTTTCTGTATCGTAAATAAACAGAAGACTTTTTATGAAAAAAATAAGCATCCCACCATCTAAAGTTTGGAATGCTTATCTCTTTAACTTAAATTTGTAACTATTCTTTTATCGCTTTTCCTACTGATTTGTAACATAACACACCTATAATCGATATAAGAATTCCTTTTACCACATTAAATGGTGTGATTCCTAAAATAACAACGGTACCTATACTTTTAATTGCAGGAATCGTTGCTGCACAAGCACCAATTACCACTTCCGGTCCACCAAAAATAGCTGCATACAAAGGAACAGTTATATAATAATTCACAACAATACCTGTTAATACCATACAAACAGTTCCAGCCAGACAAGCAAAAATCTTCTTTCCTTTGCCATTCATCTTATGATAAACCAAACCCAGTGGTAAAATATATCCCACACTTACAATAAAATTTGCAAGTTCACCTGCGCCGCCAGTGGTTGATGCAGTGACAACTTTGATAAGATTTTTAATTAACTCAATTATAATTCCGGTTCCTGGGCCATATGCAAGTGTTGCCACGATAGCAGGAATATCACTGAACTCCATTTCCAAAAAACCTAAATACTTAATCGGAAAATGTACCAACATAAGTACATAGGACAATGCGGCAAGCATACCGATGACCACCATTTTCTTTGTAGTGAGCAATTTTTTTCTGCCCATTCCATAAGATGCTACATTTACGCTATCCATTAAAAATCCTCCATTCTTTTCTGAGGTATTTTCTTCGAAATTAAAAGTACACTTGTACTGTAAGATTTTCCTACAACATAAAAGCCCTGAAAAACAATTCAGGGCTTCTATCCTACATAATCTTGATTATGCAAAATCTCATATCTCTTAATAATAAATCTTACAACGATTCGTACTCTGTTCTTCTACCATCCAGACTTTACTGTCGGTCCTGGAATTACACCAAGTCAACTGTTTAAACCAGCTCGCGGACTATACCGCCGGTCGGGAATTGCACCCTGCCCCGAAGAAATACTCTATTTTCTTTTTACCTAACTTATCTTATGCTTTCTTTTCCTATTTGTCAACTATAAATTCAAGTATGACATAAATGGAATAGAAGGTTACTCGTAATATAGCTCATGACACTATCTCCAAGATGAAATTGCATTGCTCGTACAGAAGCGCCTATTTTTAACTTATTAGAGCGTGTCTGACAATTCCTTAAAATACACCATTTAGAAAAATTTCAATTCCAATCACAACTAAAATCACACCACCAACAATTTCTGCTTTATTCGAAATCTTTGTTCCGAATTTTTTACCGATTGCAACTCCAATCATACAGATAACAAATGTCACAGCTGCAATCAGCAATGAACAGACGAATGCCATAAGCCAATTGTAATCTGCAATAGTGAATCCAACTGACAAGGCATCAATGGATGTGGCAACACCCTGTACCAGCAATGTCATAATTCCCATTTTGCTTACATTTTCTTCTCCGTCCCTGTTTTTTATGCTTCCAATTATCATGCTGCCACCAATATAGCAAAGCAAAAACAGTGCTATCCAAGGGATAAATTTCTCAAAAGCCTGAAAACACTGTACAACGGTATGTACACATATCCAGCCTATCATTGGCATAGCTGCCTGAAAAAAAGCGAACACACCTGCTATTGTGCACATATTTCCCTTTTTCATTTTGGAATCATTCAATCCATTTGCCAGTGACACGGAAAATGCATCCATAGCAAGCCCTACACCTAAACATATACTGTTAAAGAAAAATAAAAAACTCCAATTCATATCTTCCGTTTCCTTCCTCTGGTTCTTTTTTACACAATCATAACTTTAAAATTTTGCTGCTTCTTCATACGGACTGCAATTGCAGAACAGTTACACTGTATCTTATTTTCTATTATCTATATGATTTACATTGCTTTTCATAGAATCCCTCCTCCATATAAATTGCAAAAACCCAGGTATAGTCGCATAACTATACCTGGGTTTCTAAAAAATAGAGACTCCATGTATAGTATTACATCTATACATGAGTCTCGCAATTTAAAACAAGCCAGACCTTCTCGGTCAGTATGTTGACTTGTTACGCACTATATCCGCACGCTTACTACTCCCTCATGGGATTTTGTTTCATCATACCATTATTGACAAATATTGTCAATAATGGTATCGCCACTATGCACATATTCTAACTGCTCTCCCATACATTCCTTTAATATCTGAAATGGAATTTCTCCTGTACAGTGTCCGGTATAGAATTTTGTTTTAGTTTTCTTTAATTCCAGACCGATTTTTCTTACAATACCCAAATCTTCTTCTGCATAACCGGATTTCTGTTGCATATGAAAACCACTTATCACAATATCCGGATCTTTGCTGTAATATTCACGGTATTTCTCCAATATATTTAAAATACCATTATGAGCACAGCCTGATATTAGCACTTTCTTATCATCTTCTTCCATTACCAGACACTGTTCATGCAGAAATTCATCCTGATAAAATGTGTCTTCTCTTTTCACCTTTAAGGCTAAATTTCCAGAAGGCCATAATTTTCTTCCACGAATGCCACTAAATAGAAATAATTCATCATCAATTCTTTTATCGCCATCCACATATTCTACCTGGGACAACTCCATAATCTTCTTGTCGATGCCTATGTATTTCTCCACATCATCACTTTTTCGATAATAGTCTTCACATGCCAAATGCTGCATCCATATCTTTGCTTTTGGATTAAGTGCTGCGAATTCCAACACACCACCAGTATGGTCATAATGCCCATGGCTTAAAATTACAGTATCCACCTGCTTTAAATCCACGCCAAGCTTCTCTGCATTTGCTATAAAAGTATTGGTTGCACCGGTATCTACAAGTAATTTATGCTTTTTTGTTTCCACATAAAAGCTGAGCCCATGTTCAAACAGACAGCCACTACTGCCCTCTGTATTTTCAATTAAATTGATAATTTTCATAACTTCATTTCTCCAAATGCAGATTAGCGATTACCACAACAATGCTGTCACTTTATACACATTAAATTTTATATTGATACACGTAATCATCCATGTAAAAACCATTTCCAATATCATTTTTTTCTTCCCTGATTCTTTGGAAACCAAGTTTCTCATATACATGAATGGCATTGTTACGCTTATTCACATTCAACACGATGGAAGAAAATCCATTTTCTTTTGCCTGATCAATGACAAATTGCAGCATATTCTTGGAAATTCCCTTTCCGCGCTGCCCTTTTTCAATGTAAAATTTACTTAAGTACCACTCGCTCTCTCTAGGATAACATGCAAGAAATCCTACTTGCTGTCCTTCAAGATTCTCAACAAGATAATATTGATACCCATGCTCTAACTGTTCTGTAATTGCCGGAACAGATTGAAATTTTCGAATCATATAATCATTTTGCACAGAACCAAGAATAGGGTCATAGTGCTCCTTTACAATGTGAGAAGCCAAATAGGATACCTCTCTTATCGCACCTTTGTCATGTAAATTGATTTTTCTATAATTCATATTATTCACTCCTCTTACACTATAATATTTCCTCTTCTGCTTATATATGTTTTTGGATTTTGATTTTATATTCCATGTTAGTGCTTCTTACTATTATCAATATCGGCATTATCTTACTTATTATTAACAATTCCACATATAAATTCTCAAACACACTCTCGCATAGAAAAAGCCAAGAAATCTTTTCTGACTTCCTGGCTCATCAATCACTGCGGAAGATGGGACTTGAACCCACACGGTATTGCTACCACAAGAACCTGAATCTTGCTCGTCTGCCAATTCCGACACTTCCGCATTCGCTTTGCAAAATGCATTCTAATGGGAACGCATTCCATTAACGAAATTTATTATACTTTGATTTGAATCATAAGTCAAGCAAAATTTTTTGAAAGTACAAATATTCACAATAATTAAAAAAATTCAAAAAAATTAAATTTAATCCTTGACAACGCCCCCTACTCGTAGTATACTAAGTCATGTGCTTGAGGCACATAAGAAATGAAATGCGGAAGTGTCGGAACTGGCAGACGAGCAAGACTAAGGATCTTGTGGCAGCAATGTCGTGTGGGTTCAAGTCCCATCTTCCGCAGTAAAAGGAACCTTTTATCAAGGTTCCTTTTTTATATGTTAAATATAACCCGACAAATCTGTTGTTAACAGCCGGAGGCGATTTGTATCCGTACGCAATACTACCTAAGATGTGATTCTTGATATTATTGTCGAAGAAGGTTATTCTTATAATAAGCAGTTAACGATGATTATTAACAACTATAAATATGTGACAAAAAACCGCTGCATCTCATATGTTGCAGCGGTTTCTCTTACTCTCTTTTTCCATCTTCAATTGCAGCCATCAATTTATCTTCTTTTGCCTGATTAATGCGAGCTAGTATCTCTAATGCCTTATCTCCCCTCTGCTCCTCTGTAGACAAATCTTCTTCTGATTCTTCTTCCGACTGCTTATCCACTAATGGTGCAGGCTGATAATTCACATTATACCATTTAATCACATTACAACGCTTTTGTCTGTTTCGGATATCAATTAAATCTTCCATACTCTCCCCGACCTTTCTATCACTTAGTTAGTCCCTAACTTAAGTATAGCAAGTTTAATCAACACTTTCAACCAATTTTACTAATTTTTCTGTTTATCTAACAATTCTTTTAATGCATCTTCACCAACGCTCACCCATGCATCTTCTTCTTCCTCATTGAAACCTAAATATTCTCGCAATGTGCCTGGATAATCACTCATACCCCAGTCATAGCTGTAATCATCAATCGCTTCAAATTCCACTTCACCAGCTAAATATAGGTCCTTAAATCTTTTTTCCATATTAATTCGTTCTCCTTATCCTTTTTGTTATATACTTAAAAATTTTTAAACACACTCTAGAGCGTGTCCTCAAATTGCTTTCTGCAAAATGCGCGTTCCACTTTGTGGGGAATTTGATATCTGGTACAGTACACTAACCGTTATTCCATCACAATTTTAACAATTCCCGGCCAGCTTTTACAGCATTATTTTCCAGTAAAATAAGCTTTCTATATAAAAAAGGATTTAACGCCTCTTTTACCTTATCCTTATCACCAATTTCGTAACCACCCTCTGTAAGCACCAGAATTAATTTAGAGCGGGCATGAAACAACTTCAATCTGCCGCACAATGCTTCCAATGTCTTTTCTTCTTCGTTTACAGCCCAAGGTTCCCTGATTCTCCCTAACTGTAGCACAGATAAAGGCATCACTGTATTATCCATACTTTCATCTGACAGCCAGTCCACCACATTAAGTCGTACATTACGAAACACTTCCCCTGTCGTCTTAAGCAGAGCTGCCATCTGGTTGCAAAGCTGTTTCATTTTCTTACATTCTATACTGTGGTCTAAGACAATGGTCATTTCCAAAATACCACCAGTATAATTGCCTGGTGTATGCAACACAAATTCAATCTGATTCTTTAACTGCTTTCTAAGCACTACAGAAAATTCATTTTCCTGCATCATAACCTCCTCATGGCCAATTCGGCATCATTAAAATAAATCTGCTAGAGCGTGTTCGAAAATTGCTTTCTGCAAGATGTGCGTTCCACTTCGTGGGGAATTGGATATAAATTTAGTATGCGTAGTGGGCTACGTGTGCTAAATTTACATCAAATCACATTATCATCTCCAAACACCCTGCTCTATAAAGGCCGTAGCACGTTTCTCAGCATTATTTACAATAAACTTATCATATCCCATCATATTCAGCAGCTTAATAGCATTTCTTGTTGTTGCTCTGCCCCGATGAATCATATATGAGAAATGTACATCATCCTCTACGATTTCTTCTTCAAAATGGTAATTATCATACTCTTTTTCTAACAAATGTGTCAGTTCCACATCATGAGTAGCTGCAAAGCATAAAAATTCTCCATCTGCAATACTTTTTAATATCTCTGTGGAAGCTGCAATTCGTTCCACTGTATTGGTACCTCGAAGCACCTCATCCACAAAGCAAAGCACCGGCAAGCCACGTTTTGCATTTAAAATACGCTTTAATGAACGGATTTCTACCATATAATAGCTTTCACTTCCCTGTATGCTGTCACGCAAGGACATGGAAGAATAAATGTGATAAAGTGGTGCTGCATACTGCTTTGCAATAGCCGTATGTATGGTCTGGGCAAAAATAGCATTGATTGCCACCACTTTAAGAAAAGTGGATTTACCAGATGCGTTGGAACCGGTAATCAGAACACCTTTATCTGCTTTAATGCTGTTGCTCACTGCATCCGGTATCATCGGGTGGTAAACGTTGTCTAATACCATTTTTCGATTGGTGGTTTCTAATAATTCCGGTACCGAATAATATGGCAGTGCTTCCCTGAAGGATGCAATGGCAATGCAGGCATCAATTTCACCTAAACCATGAAACAGAGACTCGCATTCTGCCGTCTTTGTCTTTACTTCCTTCAACATCTGGTTAAATTTAATCAAATCAAAATGAAAAATCATTCTCACATACATTAAGATGGCTTCTTCCATAGAACCACCATTTCTTCCAATGCTCATAACCATTCCGGCACCAGCCTGGAAAGATTTTAATGTTGCAGCTGTATTTTTTAAATTCTGCTTTAACGGCTCTATTTCTTCGAAATCAATGCTGTCACATTTCTTAATAGCTTCCAACATCCGCAAAATATATTCAAAGCAAATGGTAAAAGCTTCTATTTCTGCTTTTTTTTGGTATACATCAGATTATTGAATATGATTACCAAAAAGATAGGAACCAATCCTATAGCAGGTTGCGCAATAAAAATACCAATTGCCACAGGAATTAATAAAAGACAAATATAGTGCACAAAATTGCTTCTATCGGGAAGGGTAACAAGATTATCCATGTAATCTGTAAATGCAATTTTCTTTGTTTTTCCCATTCTTGCAAGAAGAAATTGCATTTCTTCCCTCTGCTTTTTGTGCGCTTGAAACCACGCAATAATTTTCTCTCGTCTGTCTAATTCCTCTTTCTTCTCACATGGTCTTCGCAGCATATGATATAAAATACTATCGCCGGCGGAACTATGGCACTGGTTCATCATCCGGTATAAATCGTTCATATCCAAATCATTCCATGTAATATCATCTATGTAGTAATCATCTACTTCTGTATTTCTTAAAAAATAATGGGTAATGCGCTCATATTCTTCGTATTCGTACTCCCGCTCCGAAAATTTTCCATAACGATTTTTAATATTTGCTTCAAACTGCTTTTTTGCATTTCTATACTCTATTCCAGATGCAATTCCTATAATAAGTATAATGGCTACAAATGCACCAATGTAACCTAATGCTACCGGCATATTTCTGCCCTCCTATCTTTATTGTATGATTTATATAATACAGTAATATAATTTTCCTGTCAATATATATCAACAGGTTTCATCTGTGGCTTTACCTTCATAATCCGGTTGGCATATGACGTTTCTCCATATTCTTCTAAGAACCGGTCAACTACCTCATAATCCTCCCACATATGCATAGGGAAAATGTAATTCACATCCACATGGTCACAAAACCAGGTGAAGCCTTTTGCATATCCCTTCTGCAATCTTGGATCTAATGGCAAAAATGCTGCTGTTATCTGTCTGCCATTTACTTTCTGCATTTCTTCTTTAAATTGTTTCTCCATGTGGTTATTCCAATCTTTTGATTCTTTCTCCCAATACCACCAGTTTAAATCTCCTGCATGATACAATGTTTTTCCTTCCACCGTCACAAAGAAAGCAACACCAGCATCAGTAGATTTTAATGTTTCCACTGTCAGGTCATCAATCTGTACTGTCTGATTCTTTCCTACGTGAATCATATGTTCCTTAACCTCTGGCGAAATTCCATGACGGGTTAAATATTTTTCATTACACTTAATATCTGTTGACATCACATAAGTTACTTTCTCATAAGCATTCCACAATTTGAAAATGCTCATACTAAAGTGATCTGCATGCTTATGACTAGCAAAAAAATATACTGGTAATTCAGGATTAAATGATGGTAACTCTCCTGTATAATAATCAAATATCAAGGTACACGTTTCGCATTCTACTACGAAACCGCTGTGGTAAATGTAGGTTACTTTCATATACTTCCTTTCATATCTTACAACAATTAAAGTATTTCACAAGAGGGTGTTACAGAACCCGCCACTTGTTTTCGGTGCCTTCTGCCTCTGCTTTACAGCTTAAAAGCGAATGTTTCACCATGTCACCAACTGCATTTTCTGTATAAAATGCCATATGCGGTGTCACAATTACATTAGCATAGCTTCTTAATAAGAGCATTTCCCGATTGGTCATTTGTGTTGTTTTTAAATCATTATAGTATAATCCATTTTCATTTTCTACCACATCTAGACCTGCTGCTCCCACTTTTCCACTTTCGATTGCCTGTATCAATGCCTCTGAATCAATGAGTCCTCCTCTTGCTGTGTTAATGATTACAACGCCATCCTTCATGGCATTCAACGCATTTTTATCTATCATATGGTAATTATCATCATTTAATGGCATATGCAGTGTAATCAAGTCGCACTCTTTCCATATGGTTGATAAATCTGTATAAATTGCATACTGCTTTACCGATTCCTTTTCCCACTTATCATAAGCTAAAATTCTTGAACCAAAGCCAGACAAATAGCGGATAACAGTCTCTCCGATTGCGCCTGTTCCCAAAACACCTATGGTTAAATCCGGCAATTCCTTTCCAATATTCCCCACAAGGGAAAAATCATTCATGGCAGCCTTCTGCATAATATATTTTGCCTTGCGAATTGCCATCAACATCAACATAATTGTATAGTCTGCCACACAGTTCGGGGAGTAAGTAGCATTTCCTACTTTCATGCCACATTCTTGTGCCGCCCTTAAATCAATATGATCATAACCAACGGTTCTTGTAGAAATCATTTTTATTCCTAATTCGTAAAAACGCTTTACCAAAGCTTCTGATATGTGAGTTGTTACGATACTGATATAATCAGAGCCTGCAGCAAGACTGGCATTTTCCATGGTTGGTGCCTCTGTTGTATATCCAATCTCGATTCCATATTCTTTTTTGTACTTTTCAAAATACATATCTTCGTCATGCATACGATAGCTATATACAAATACTTTCATTCTTGTCCATCTCCTCGTTCTCTTGATTCAACATCCTCCTGCAGATATTCCCTAACAAGCACGACCACCTGCAATACAATATATATGACCTGTTCACACATCTTCCCCTGGGAATTTAGCTTTTTCATTCGCTTCATTTGTCATATCATGTCATATCAGACATGGCATATAATGTTTCTATCACAATCACTTGTCAGTCCTTTACAATATTCTCAAATTCTGCATGAGTTACTCTTAACAGGTCCTCTGGCTTCAAGGATAACTGCACTCCTAATTTTCCCCCACTAACATACATAATATCCAGATTTTTTGCTGAACTATCTATTCTTGTGACATACTGCTTCTTCATGCCAACGGCTGTACACCCCCCACGGATGTAACCGGTTACCTTATTGATGTCTTTTACATGCAACATTTCCACAGATTTTTCACCCACAGAACGAGCCGCCTTTTTCATATCCAGTTCTTCTGCTATTGGTATCACAAAAACAAAATAGTTTTTACTGTTTCCCTGCGTCACCAATGTTTTATATACTAATTCGTATGGCAATCCCACTTTATCAGCAATGGTAATGCCATCTATAAATTCCTCACATTCATAGCTCATTGCCTGATATGGTATTTTTTCTTTTTCTAAAATCCGCATAGCATTTGTCTTAATTTCTTTTTCCTTTGCCATTCTGCATCCTCTCTTTCTGGATAAATTTTCCTAATGTTTATCATAGCACAGGAATCTCTGCAGTAAAAGTAATTAATTATTAAGTATTCGTAACTATTCAGTACCCTCATAGGTTACCAATGTTATTATGAATTGCATTCATAATAACAGGCCAAAATCCATGCAGAATCACCTACGGTGATGGATTTTGGCCTGCTGCCACTACGTTTTCATACGGACTGTGCAGT